>NZ_JALKFU020001261.1 GCF_023242965.2 Frankia sp. AgKG'84/4 | reverse complement strand
GCCGCGGCCGGCGCGGCACCCGTGCCGGCGGCCGCCCGCGGCCGTGGGTGAGACTCGACGCTGTGGACCGAGACCTGCGTGTCCTCGTCGTCGACGACGAGGAGTCGATCACCGACCTGGTAACCATGGCGCTGCGCTACGAGGGCTTCGACGTCACCGCCGTGCACAGCGGCCAGGCGGCGCTCACCCAGACCGCGCTGACCAGGCCCGACCTGCTCGTCCTCGACGTCATGCTGCCCGACATCGACGGGTTCGCCGTGTGCCAGCGGCTGCGCCACGCCGGGCACACCGTGCCGACCCTGTTCCTCACCGCGCGGGACTCCACTGAGGAGAAGGTCCGCGGGTTCACCCTCGGCGGTGACGACTACGTGACCAAGCCGTTCGCGGTCAGCGAGTTCGTCGCCCGGGTCTGGGCGATCCTGCGCCGCGCCGGCATGGCCCGCCAGCAGGACCCGCCACTGCGCCTGGCCGATCTCGAACTGGACCCGCCGACCCGGGAGGTGCGCCGGGCCGGGCACCTCGTCGAGCTGACCGCGACCGAGTACCGGCTGCTGCACTACCTGCTGACCAACGCCCGTTCGGTGTTGACCCGCGCCCAGCTGCTCGACCATGTCTGGGGCCACGACTTCGGCGGCGACGGCCGGGTGCTGGAGACCTACATCAGCTATCTACGCCGCAAGATCGACACCACCTCGCCACCGCTGCTCCACACCGTGCGCGGGATCGGCTACGTCCTTCGCCAGCCGCGGTGAGACGCCCGGCGGTGTCGCTGCGGCTGCGGCTGCTGCTGGCCGTGGTCGCCCTCGTCGCCGTCGGCATGTCCCTGGTCGCCGTCGGGATCCAGGCCGCGGTGAACGGCTACCTGTGCGGCCGGCTCGACCAGCAGGTGCGGGAGGCCCATCCGCGCGTCGAGCAGACCCTGGTGCACCGCGGCGCGGCGGATCACGACCGGGACGACGCCGACCAGCGCTTCGGCAGCGTGTACCTGGTCGGCACCTACGGCGCGCTCTACGACGCGGCCGGGCGCCGGCTCGCGCAGACCAGTCCGGGTCTCAGCGAGGACGACGGCGACCAGACGGCGCCGGGCCGGCGTCCCGAGGTGACCCGCCAGGTGCTCGCCACCGCGCCGGTCCACCCGAACCTCGCGAACGCCGCGCTGGAGACGGTCCCGGCGGAGAACCACCGCGGCCGCTTCCGGCTGCTCGCCGAACGCTTCACCAACGGCCAGGTGCTCGTCGTCGCCGTCCCCTACACCCAGGTCGACAGCACCCTGCGCACCGTGCGACGGATCGAGATCGTGGCCAGCGCCCTCGGCACAGCGGCGCTCGCCGCGCTGACCTACGTGCTGATCCGGCTCGGGCTGCGCCCCCTGACCCGTATCGAGCAGACCGCCGACCAGATCGCCCGCGGCGACCTGACCCGCCGCGTCGAGGACACCGACCGGCGCACCGAGGTTGGCCGGCTCGGCTACGCGTTCAACGCGATGCTGACCCGGATCGAGGCGGCCTTCCAGGCCCAGCAGCGCTCCGAGCGGCGGCTGCGCCAGTTCGTCGGCGACGCCAGCCACGAGCTGCGCACCCCGCTGACCTCCATTCGCGGCTACGCCGAGATGTTCCACCGCGGGGCGGCGGGACGGCCCGCGGATCTCGCCATGGTCATGCGCCGCATCGAGGAGGAGTCGGCGCGGATGAGCGGGCTGGTCGACGACATGCTGCTGCTCGCCCGCCTCGACCAGGGTCCCGTGCTCGAACGCCAGCCGGTCGACCTGGCCGCCGTGGTCCGTGACGTGGTCGCCGACACCCTCGCGACCTGGCCCGGACGGCCGATCGAGGCGCACGCGCCGCCGTTGCTGGAACTTCCCGGCGACGCCGGTCGACTGCGTGCCGCGGTCGGCAACCTGGTGCGCAACGCCGTCGTGCACACCCCGCCCGCCACCCCGATCACCGTCATCGCCGAGACCGTCATCGGCGACACCCTCGCTGGCCAGGCCGGTATCGATGCCAGGGCCGGCGGTGACCTGATCGTGGTGTCCGTCATCGACCGCGGTCCCGGCATCGCGCCCGGCGACGTGCCGCAGGTGTTCGAACGGTTCTACCGGGCCGACCCCAGCCGCTCCCGCGACGCCGGCGGCAGCGGGCTCGGCCTGTCCATCGCCCAGGCCGTCGCCCACGCGCACGGCGGTCGGGTCGAACACCGACCCACCCCGGGCGGCGGTGCCACGTTCCGCCTGCTCCTGCCCGTCGACCCGATGCCCGTGCCGGACCACGGCGCTGCGGCCACCCCGGCGGGGTAGGCGTCGCGCCTTCGGGGC
>NZ_JALKFU020001260.1 GCF_023242965.2 Frankia sp. AgKG'84/4 | reverse complement strand
ACCGGGAGCAGGTGCGCCGGACGCGGCGGGCGCACCAACCCGGCGCAGAGCGGCCCCCCGTGGTCGCGGTGGCGGGGCAGGCGGCCAGCTGATCAGTCTGGTGGTGCTGCCCGCGGCGGTGTTCGCGCTGTTCATCGGCGTCTGGTACGCCGTTTCGGAAGGAATGCTCAACCAGCAGCAGCGGTTCATGCTGCCGCCGCCGCACGAGGTCGTCCGCCTTGGTTTCCTCGACGGGAAGAACTTCTCGTCAATGATGAGCGCGCTGAAACTGACCTGCGAGGTCACCTTCGCCGGGCTCGCCATCGCGATCGTTCTCGGGGTGCTCGTCGCGGTGGCGATGAGCCAGGCCAAGTGGATCGAGAACTCGCTCTACCCGTGGGCCGTCGTCGTGCAGACCGTGCCGATTCTGGCGTTGACGCCGGTGCTGAGCTTCTTCTTCGGGTTCGCGCTGACGAGCCGAATCATCGTCTGCGTCATCATCGCGTTCTTCCCGATCGTGTCGAACACGCTGTTCGGGCTGCAGTCGGTCGACCGGGGTATGCATGAGCTGTTCAACCTGCACCACACCGGGCGGT
This sequence comes from Frankia sp. AgKG'84/4, assembly GCF_023242965.2. Classification (GTDB taxonomy): domain Bacteria; phylum Actinomycetota; class Actinomycetes; order Frankiales; family Frankiaceae; genus Frankia. Next base: position 1,736 of record NZ_JALKFU020001260.1, on the reverse strand, counting down.
TCACCCGGCTGTGGAAGCTGCAGATCCCGGCGGCGCTGCCGTCGATGTTCACCGGGTTCCGCAACGCGGCGGGGCTGGCCGTGATCGGCGCGATCGTCGGGGAGTTCGCCTTCAAGCAGGGCGATCCCGGTCTCGGCACGAACATGTCGGTGTTCACCTCCCGCCTGGAGGGTGAGCGCCTGTGGGCGACCACGCTCACCGCGAGCCTGCTCGGCGTCGCGGTCTTCGTCTTCTTCGGCTGGCTCTCGCGTCGCGTCGTCGGCCGCTGGTACCAGCCGAAGCGCGGCTGACCCGTCCCGCGGCACCACCCGTCCGGCCCGCTCGGGCTGTTCACGTTCTGGCCCACCCGGGCCAACAGATCCAGGGGGAGACCTCACTTGAGCACATTTCGGCGACGTCCCGCGCGACTGGTCGCGCTGACGGCGACCGCCACCGCGCTGGCCCTGTCCGCCGCGGCCTGTGGCAGCAGCGGCAGCGACGGGACGTCCAGCGCGGCCGCGCCGTCGGCGGCCGGCGGCGCTGTGCCCGCCCAGTACGACCTGAAGGCGGCGGGCTGCCCGTCGACGGTCGTGCTGCAGACGGACTGGAACCCGGAGTCCGAGCACGGCGGCCAGTACCAGCTCCTCGGGCCCAACCCGAAGATCAACTCGGGGGCGAAGTCGGTCACCGGCGAACTCGTCGCGCACGGCGGCGTCGGCACCGGGGTGAAGCTGGAGATTCGCGCCGGCGGCCCCGCGGTCGGCTTCCAGACCGTGACGTCGCAGCTCTACAAGGACTCGAACATCACGCTGGGCTACGTCAGCACCGACGAGCAGATCGCCCTGTCGAAGACCCAGCCGACGGTGGCGCTGCTCGCCGGCCTGGAGAAGAGCCCGCAGATCATCCAGTGGTCGCCGGACAAGCACCCGGACTGGAAGACGATCGCCGACATCGGCAAGACGAACACGAAGGTCCTGTACTTCCAGGGCGCCGCGTACATGGACTACTTCACCGGCTCGGGCATTCTCAAGGCCAGCCAGATCGACGGCAGCTACGACGGGACGCCGACGAACTTCGTCGCCTCCGGCGGGGACGTCGCCGTGCAGGGTTTCGCCACCTCGGAGCCCTACACCTACGCCCACGAGATCCGGTCGTGGAACAAGCCGATGAAGTACCAGCTCATCGCCGACGCTGGTTTCAACTTCTACCAGCAGGCGATCGGCGTGCGCAAGGACAAGCTCGCCGCCCTCACCCCCTGCCTGCAAAAGCTGATTCCCATCATGCAGCAGGGCATCGTCGACTTCGTCGGTAACCCGGCGGCGACGAACAAGCTGATCCTCAACCTCGTCGACAAGTACAACAACGGCTGGGTCTACAGCGCGGGTGTCGCGAACTACGCGGTGTCCACGATGAAGTCGCTGGGCATTGTCGGTAACGGTTCGAACAGCACGCTCGGCGACTTCGACGACACGCGACTACAGAAGCTCATCGATATCCTGGGCCCGATCTACCAGCAGCAGAACAAGCCGATCCAGGCCGGGCTGAAGCCGTCCGACCTCGTCGACGGCAGTCTGCTGGACGCGAAGATCGGACTGGGTTCCTGATGGGGACGGGTAGCTGACGGAGATGTCGGATTCCACCCTCGCGGCTTCGCGGGGCGGCCAGGCCGGGGGGGGGGGGGGGCGGGGGGGGGGTGGGGTTTTATCTTATTATATCACTCCTCAAAAAAATCTTTAAGTATTTTTTCTTTTTTTCTT
>NZ_JALKFU020001259.1 GCF_023242965.2 Frankia sp. AgKG'84/4 | reverse complement strand
CGCCTGCGACGCTCGCGACGACGGCGGCGGGTTCGAACGGACGGCGGGCACGGCCGGGCCTCGCGACAGACTCAGGCCGCGCTCGGCTCCGGCGCCGAGGCCAGGCCCGCGCGGGCCACCTCGACGAGAGCGGCGAACGCGGGCGCGTCGTTGACCGCGAGGTCGGCGAGGATCTTGCGGTCGACCTCGACGCCGGACAGGCGCAGCCCCTGCACGAAGCGGTTGTAGGTCATGCCGTTGGCGCGCGCCGCCGCGTTGATGCGAGTGATCCACAGCTGCCGGAAGTCGCCCTTGCGCGCGCGACGGTCCCGGTAGGAGTAGGTCATCGAGTGGAGCATCTGCTCCTTGGCCTTGCGGTACAGCCGGGAGCGCTGACCCCGGTAGCCGCTGGCCTGCTCGAGGACCGTACGGCGCTTCTTCTGGGCGTTTACCGCCCGCTTCACGCGTGCCATGAGGGCACCTGTCTCCTTAGTTCGTGTGCGTCCTGCCGGCCGGGCGGAGATCCATCCGCTCCTGGCGCGCGCCGGTCGGACCCTGGGTCGGTCCGGTTCGGCGTCGGCGCTTGTCGGCCGGCGCCGTCAGCGGTGCGCTCAGCTGGAGAGAAGGCGCTTGATCCGGCGGTCGTCCGCCTTCGTCAGCGGCACCTCGCCGTCCAGCCGCCGGGTACGGCGGCTGGACTTGTGCTCGAGCAGGTGGTTGCGGTTGGCGCGGCGACGCATCACCTTGCCGGTACCGGTGAGCCAGAACCGCTTGCTCGCGCCGCTGTGAGACTTCTGTTTGGGCATGTCGACATCCTGACGGTGTGCGTGGGTGGTCGATCGACCGGCGCGGCGGGCCCGGTCACGGCGGTGGGGCCGCGGGGTCCCGCCGCCGCCGGTCAGACGTGGCCGGCCGGCTCGGGCAGCCGCTGCGGCTTGGTGCTGGAGCCCTTGTGCGGGGCCATCACCATCGTCATGTTTCGGCCGTCCTGCTTGGGCTGGGCCTCGACGTAGCCGAGTTCGGCGACATCGGCGGACAGCCGCTGCAACAGGCGGATACCGAGCTCCGGTCGGGACTGCTCCCGGCCCCGGAACATGATGGTGATCTTCACCTTGTCACCGGCCCGCAGGAACCGCACGACGTGACCCTTCTTGGTCTCGTAGTCGTGCGGATCGATCTTCGGGCGCAGCTTCATTTCCTTGATGACGGTCTGGACCTGGTTCTTCCGAGCTTCCCGACGCTTCTGGTCGGACTCGTACTTGAACTTTCCAAAGTCCATCAGCTTGCAGACCGGGGGACGAGCGGTCGGAGCGACCTCCACGAGGTCGAGGTCGGCCTCCTGCGCCATGCGCATGGCCTCACCGATCGCGACGATGCCGATCTGCTCGCCTTCCGCGCCCACGAGGCGAACCTCGGGAACGCGAATCCGGTCGTTGATACGTGACTCTGTGCTGATGTGTTCCTCCGTTGCTCGACGCGCGGGCGTGACCTCACCGCAGCGGAGCACCGAGCCTGGCCATACCAGGCTCCCGGCCGACAGCCGTGGGAACGGCTCGGCCGACCGGCGACCCGGCCACCGCGTCCGCGGCCCAGACTCGGGCCGATCGGCCTTGCGATGTCCCGTGAGGGCGACACCAGCGGCGACTTCGGGTGGAGGGCGAACCCCCGCTTGGTCCTGCCGGACAGGCTCCGTGCCCCCGCCAGGGCCGTCGCGAAGACGGCACCGTCGGATGGGTGGGAACCAACCGGCATTCGGTCTGGGCCCCAGAGTAGCACCAGACCGCGGCGGGCGACGATCACATAGCCGGCCTGTCGCCCCAAGGGGCCCACGTCGACCGCAGCCGGTGAGCGGCGGTGGGCGGACGGCGGCCACCTCGGCGGGCCGTCTACCCCCAGCGCCGTCCCGATCGCAGTCCGCGGCCAAGCTGGCGCCGGACCGACGGTACCTGCCCCGGTTCCACCACGATCACCGCGACCGCCTCGGCCGCCGTGCCCTCGTCACCCGTCCTCGTCGTGGCGAGAATCGCGGCGAGCCGGCGGGCTGCCGCCTCCGCGGCCGCCGGCTCCGCGTCGCGCCCGCGGGGCACGATCACGAGAACGGGCTGTGGCGCGTCCGCGGTGGAGGTCACGGACTCGGCGGGCCACGCCCACACACGTTCGGGGATGTCCCGGAGCATCGCGCGCACCCGGGCCTGCTCCAACGGCCCACCGGCGGTCCGCACCGGGCGAAGCCGCGTGAGGCCCGCCTGGCCCGCCTGGCCCGCCCCGATCGGCGGCGACGCGGGACCCGGCCTGGGCGCACACGCGGTTGCCGACTCGTGACGGTGCCCCGC
>NZ_JALKFU020001258.1 GCF_023242965.2 Frankia sp. AgKG'84/4 | reverse complement strand
ACGCGGACGAGGCCGCCTCGACGCCGCCGGGGCCGACGACGCCCGCACCCGGGGCGGCCAGCCACGACCCGACCGCCTCGCCCGTCGCCAACCAGTCGCCCGAGCAGATCTGGCGCGGTGTGCTCGGCGCCCTCAACATGGCGCGCAGCCGGGCGTTCGAGCAGGCGAAGGAGTCGCTGCTGGCGGAGTCCGACGCACCCGGCAGCCCCGCGTACAACGCGGACGTCGCCCTGATGCGCCAGGTCGTCAGCCTCGGCGCGCACTCCTCACCGCTGCGCACCGTGGTCGACGCCCTGGAGGTGCGCACCGACACCGCCGATCGGACCGTGCTGCGGATCACCGACCATCTCGACGCCTACGACTACTTCGACGCAGGCGGTCGGGTCGTCGCCCACAAGGACGCCAAAGCCCCACAGCGCCGCGATCTGGTGCTCGTCCGCACGGCGTCCGGATGGCGGGTGTCGGACACCGTGCCGATCACCGCCGGCTGACGCCGGCCCCGCCGCCCGAGCCGCGGTCCGCCCGGTCCGCCCGGTCCGGCCCGGGCTCAGCCGTCTGTGGAGAGCAGCGCGCGCAGGGCCGTGTCGATGTCGGGATGGGCGAAGCCGAACCCGGCGGCACGCAGCGCCGCGGGGGCCAGCCGCTGGGAGGCGAGTACACCCTCGTCGGCGAATCCGCCGAGGACGGCGCGCAGCGCGAAGCCCGGCACCGCGGCGAATGCCGGCCGGTGCAGCGCCGCGGCCAGCGCCGAGGTGAACCGGGTGTTCGTGACCGGCTCCGGGGCGACCAGATTGACCGGTCCCGCCGGTGCGTCCGCGCCGAGCAGGAACCGAGTGGCGGCGACATGATCGGGCAGGCTGATCCAGCTCAGCCACTGACGGCCCGAGCCCAGCCGGCCGCCGACGCCGAACCGGAACAGCGGTAGCTGGCGGGCGAGGCTCCCGCCGCGGGTGGACAGCACCACCCCGGTGCGCAGCGTGCTGACGCGGATCCCGGCTGCCCGGGCCGGCTCGGCCGCCGCCTCCCAGTCCTCGACGAGGCGGGCGAGGAAGCCGGAACCGGCGGGTGCGGACTCGTCGAGCGGGCCGGCCGCGCCGTGCGCGTCCGTGCCGTACCAGCCGACGGCGCTGCCGGCGAGCAGCACCCGCGGCGGCGGGTCGAGCCGCGCCAGGGTGCGGGTGAGCAGATCCGTGCTGACCAGGCGGCTCTCGCGCAGCACGCGCCGGTAGGAGTCGGTCCAGCGCCGGTCGCCGATGCCCGCGCCGGCGAGGTGGACGACGGCTTCGGTGCCGGCGAGGTCCGCCGGGTCGAGCTGGCCGGCCGTGGGATCCCAGCGGATCTCACCGTCGGCCCGCGGCGGGCGGCGGACCAGGGTGCTCACCGCGTTCCCGTCCGCGCGCAGGGCGGGGACGAGCGTCGAGCCGATCAGGCCGGAGGCTCCGGTGACAACGATGCGCATAGCTGACCATCGTCACCGTCAGACGCGCCCGGCGCGAGACGCCTGGCCGACCGGATCGGCCAGGCGTCTCGGTGGTGCGGTGCCTACAGGCCGAGGTCGGCCTCGAAGGCGCCCTCTTCCAGCCGCCGCTTGATGAAGGTCAGGAAGCGGGCGGCGTCGGCGCCGTCGACGATCCGGTGGTCGTAGGTCAGCGACAGGTAGACCGAGGACCGCACGGCGATGACCTCGCCGAGGTCCGGGTCGTCGATGACCGCCGGCTTCTTCGTGACGATGCCGGTGCCGAGGATGCCGACCTGCGGCTGGTTGAGGATCGGGGTGTCGAACAGCGCACCCCGGCTGCCGGTGTTCGTGAGGGTGAAAGTGCCCCCGCCGAGCTCGTCCGGCGAGATCTTGTTCGACCGGGTGCGGCCGGCCAGATCGTCGATCTTGCGGGCCAGGCCGGTCAGGTTCAGGTCACCGGCGTTGTGGGCGACGGGGACGACCAGGCCGCGCTCGGAGTCCACGGCGATGCCGAGGTTCTCCTCGCCGTGGTACGTGACGGTGCCAGCGTCGACGTCGATGCTGGCGTTGAGCTGCGGGAACTCGCGCAGCGCCTCGCAGGTCGCGAGCGCGAAGAACGGCAGGAACGACAGCTTGAGCCCCTCGCGGGCCTGGAACCCGGCCTTGGCCCGGTCCCGTAGCCGCGCGATGCGGGTGACGTCCACTTCGACGACGGTGGTGAGCTGCGCGCTGATCTGCAGCGACTCGACCATCCGCCGGGCGACCAGCGCCCGCAGTCGGGTGAGCTTCTCGGTGCGGCCGCGGACGGGAGCCGCCGTCGGGCCGGCAGCCGGAGCGGCCTGGGGCGCGGGCCGCGCCGGCGC
>NZ_JALKFU020001257.1 GCF_023242965.2 Frankia sp. AgKG'84/4 | reverse complement strand
CGAGTCCGGCCACGCGGGCGAGTGCCGCCGCGTCGTCGTCGCGGCGGCGCGGTGGGCTGGCAGCGACGGGTCGCGACCCGGGATCAGCACGGCGGCGATGCGGCCCGGTAGCCGCACGCACCCGGCGCTGGCGACCTGCCGGACGGCCTCCGCGGGCGAGCCGGAGAGCAGCATCTCGCCGAGCCGGTCCAGCCGGCGCTCCCGCTCGCCGGCGGCGGTGAACTGTTCCGCGGCGTAGCCCTCGGCGGAGGCGGCGGAGATGCCGTCGATGTAGGCGAACATCATCTCGGCGAGGCCGACCAGGCCGGCCGCGTCGACGCCGTGGCGGGCCGCGGCCTCGCCGAACCGCCGCCAGGACACCCGTGCCCCCACCCGGTAGGCGCTGAGCAGATTGTCCAGCGACCGGCCGGAACGCACCTCGCCTCGGCCGAGACGGACGTACACCTCCCGGCTGGCGGCGAGGTCCGGCACCCGGCCGGGGCCGGCCTCGACGACGGTGAGGAACTGGTGCAGCGCCTCGGTGACGCCCCGGCGCACCCCGCGGCCGAACGGGCCTTCCAGCGGGCGGGCGTAGGCGGGCACCTCGCTGGCGATCGCCGTCATGATTTCTTCGCCCACGCGGTCAAACTCCGCCGCGAGCGTCGCCGTCAGGCCCGCCGGGAACTGTCCCATGGGAAGAGTCTGTCCCATGGGACCCCCGACAGGTCCCCTGGCCCGGCCGCGCCCGGGTCCAGAAACCGACACCGCGGCAGTACGAGTCGTGCTCTGCGGGAACTCGGGTCGGGTGGCGGACTGCGCCGGCGATCGGGCAGTAGCGTGGGCAACTGTGTCGTTGCCTAGAGAACCCGGTCCGGCGGGGTCCGCCGCGGTGGGGTCCGCCCTGCCGGCATCCTCCTATTCGATCGAGCGCACGCGGCTCGACAACGGGCTGCGTGTGCTTCTCGCACCCGACCGGACCGCGCCCGTGGTGGCCGTCTCCGTGCACTACGACGTCGGCTTCCGGTCCGAGCCGGAGGGCCGCACCGGTTTCGCGCACCTGTTCGAGCATCTGATGTTCCAGGGCAGCGCGAACGTCGGCAAGGCGGAGCATCCGAAGCACGTCCAGGCGGCCGGGGGAATCTTCAACGGTTCCACCCACCCTGACCACACCGACTATTTCGAGCTGCTGCCGTCCGGCGCACTCGAACTGGCGCTGTTCCTCGAGGCCGACCGTATGCGGGCCCCGAAGATCACCCGGCAGAACCTCGACAACCAGATCGCGGTCGTCCAGGAGGAGATCCGGGTCAACGTCCTGAACCGGCCGTACGGCGGATTTCCCTGGATCGCGTTGCCGCCGGTCGCGTTCGACACGTTTCCCAACGCGCACAACGGATATGGGGATTTCTCGGAGTTGGCCGCGGCCGGTCTCGAGGACGCCGAGGACTTCTTCGACAAGTACTATGCGCCGGGGAACGCGGTGCTCACCGTGGCCGGGGACCTCGATCCCGCCGAGGCGTTGACGTTCATCGAGCGGTACTTCGGTGACATCCCCGCCCGTACGGTGCCACCGCGGGCGAGCTTCACCGAACCGGTGCCCACGGCCGAGCGCCGAGCCGCCATCAGCGATCCGCTGGCGCCGCGGGCGGCCCTGGCCGTCGGCTACCGCGTGCCCGACCCGATCGCCGACCTTCGCGGCTTCCTCGCCTACTACCTGCTGACCGAGGTGCTCAGCGACGGCGACGCCAGCCGGCTGGAGCGCCGGCTGGTCCAGAAGGACCGCTCGGTGCTCGGGATCAGCACGTATCTCGGCACGTTCGGCAACCCGTTCGAGCAGCGGGACCCGATTCTGCTCACTCTCGACGCCCGTCAGTCCGAGGACACCAGCGCCGACACGGTCCTCGCGGCCGTCGACGAGGAGCTGTCCCGGCTGGCGAACGACGGCCTGGCGGACGGCGAGCTGGAACGGGTGCGGGCCCGGGTGGGCTCGGCGTTGCTGCGCGAGTCCGACGACGCGCTCGGCCGGGCGATGACGATGGCCGTGCACGAGCTGCACCGCGGCCGGCCCGAGCTGGTCAACGAGCTGCCCGCGGAACTGTCGACGGTCACCGGCGAGGCGGTCGCCGCCGCCGCCGGGTCGCTGCTGACGCAGGGCCGCTCCGTCCTGGAACTGCACGCCGGCGCCGCATCATGATCAGGAGTGCTGTGAGCCCGACGAACCCGACGCCCGCCCGCCCCCCGGCCGCCGCCTCCGGCGCGGGTGGCGTCGCCACGGTCCTCCTACGAGGCCACGAACGGGCATGTTCGCCGTCATCTCCAACTAACCCTGCCGACAGAAAATTGTCTAC
>NZ_JALKFU020001256.1 GCF_023242965.2 Frankia sp. AgKG'84/4 | reverse complement strand
GGCGGTCGTCGAGGCCGCGGCGCCCGCCAGCGACGCCGGTACCGCCGGTACCGCCGTGGCCGCCGACGGTGACGCCGTTTCCGCCCCGGCCGGTGGCCGGTCCCGGACGCGAACCCGGCGGGTGGCTGCCCCCACCTGGACCGGTGTCGGCGAGGAGACCCCGGCCGCCCACCCGGGCGCGCGGCGTCCGGTGGCCATGGTCACCTTCCAGGCGCCCGTCCCGGCTGCGGCCGAGCCGCGCTGGACCCGTCCCGGCAGCGAACCCGATCACCAGGATGACGAGGTCGTCGACGTCGACGCTGCCGACGAGCAGCCGGTCGACGCCGCCCCCGAGGACGCGCCGGTCAGCGCGACCGACAGCGCCGTGAAGGAACTCGCCGCAGAGGACGACGGCGAGTTCGACGAGGACGACGAGGGCGGTGGCGCCTCCGGATCGACGCGCCGTCGCCGCCGTGGCCGCCGCGGCCGGGGCCGCGCCCGTGGGGACGAGGATGGCTCCGAGCTCTCCGCCGACGGCGACGCTCCGGCGGACGCCGACGCCGACGACTGGTCCGCCGACGCGGACCCGACGGCCGAGACGGCCGGTGGCGGCGACGCGACGGATCCCGACAACGAGGCCGGCGCCGATTCCGACGCCGATTCCGACGCGGACGGCGACTCCGACGCGGATGACGACCGGGGCGGCAACTCCCGCCGTCGGCGTCGTCGGCGCCGCCGGACCGGCGGGGACGAACCGGCCGTCGTGGACGATCCGCCCAACACGGTCGTGCACGTCCGGGAGACGCGTCGAGACGAGGACCTCGTCCGTGGCCTGAGCGGCTCGACCAGGCTGGAGGCCAAGCGCCAACGTCGGCGTGAGGGCCGGGACAGCGGGCGGCGACGTCCGCCGATCGTCACCGAGGCCGAGTTCCTGGCTCGCCGTGAGGCGGTCGAGCGCCGGATGGTCGTGCGTCACGCCGGTGACCGCACGCAGATCGCAGTGCTCGAGGATGGCGTGCTCGTCGAGCATTTCGTCACCCGGGCCAGTTCCACCTCCTACGCCGGCAACGTGTACCTCGGCCGGGTGCAGAACGTGCTGGCCAGCATGGAGGCCGCGTTCGTGGACATCGGCAAGGGCCGCAACGCCGTGCTGTACGCGGGTGAGGTCAACTACGACGCCTCCGGGCTCGACGGCCGACCCCGCAAGATCGAGCAGGTGCTCAAGTCCGGGCAGTCCGTGCTTGTGCAGGTCTCGAAGGACCCGATCGGGCACAAGGGCGCGCGGCTGACCAGCCAGATCAGCCTGCCGGGCCGCTACCTGGTCTACGTACCGGACGGCCAGAACGCGGGCATCAGCCGCAAGCTGCCGGACACCGAGCGGGCCCGGCTGAAGAGCATCCTCAAGAAGATCACGCCGGAGGACGGTGGCGTCATCGTGCGCACCGCCGCCGAGGGCGCCAGCGAGGCCGAGCTCTCCCGAGACATCGAGCGGCTCGCCGCGCAGTGGGAGGACATCCAGCGCCGGTCGAAGAAGGCCTCCGCGCCCTCGCTGCTCTCCGGTGAGCCCGACCTCGTCGTCCGGGTGATCCGCGACATCTTCAACGAGGACTTCACCGAGCTCGTTGTCCAGGGCTCCGGTGAGGCACAGACGATCGAGGAGTACATCGACGCCGTGGCGCCGGACCTGCGGCCCCGGATCCGCCGCTACGCCGGTACCGGCGACGTCTTCGCCGACTACCGGGTCGACGAGCAGCTCGCCAAGGCACTCGACCGCAAGGTCTGGCTGCCCTCCGGTGGCTCGCTGGTGATCGACCGGACCGAGGCGATGACCGTCGTCGACGTCAACACCGGGAAGTTCACCGGCAAGGGCGGCAACCTCGAGGAAACGGTCACCAAGAACAACCTCGAGGCCGCCGAGGAGATCGTCCGTCAGCTGCGGCTGCGGGACATCGGTGGCATCATCGTCATCGACTTCATCGACATGGTCCTGGAGAGCAACCGGGAGCTGGTCCTGCGCCGGCTTACCGAATGCCTCGGCCGGGACCGGACCCGCCACCAGGTCGCGGAGGTCACCAGCCTCGGGCTGGTCCAGATGACCCGCAAGCGCGTCGGGCAGGGCCTGCTGGAGGCATACAGCGAGCCGTGCATCCACTGCAACGGCCGTGGGGTGGTCATCCACCTGAACGGCAACGCCGCCGCCAACGGGAACGGCGGCCACAACGGCCACGTCCACCCGGTACCCGCCGCGGTGGTGGCCGGCGGCAACGGGCAGTCCGAGCCTGCGACCGGTGGGGCCACGCCGAGCGGCTCGAGCCGGCGCTCGCGCGGTGCCGCCACGCGGTCGGCGGG
>NZ_JALKFU020001255.1 GCF_023242965.2 Frankia sp. AgKG'84/4 | reverse complement strand
GCGCTCGGCGGGCCACGGCGGGCGCGTTCCCGGCGGACCCGCGGCCGGCCCGCCGAGTCTGCGCGATGGGCTCCCCACGGCTGCCCGTATGTGCTTGGCTGATCACAGGTTTTGGGGCGGGCGGCCGGCGACCGCCTCGCGAGCAACGTCACGGAAGCGGAGAACAGTGGGCATTGACCTCGCCAAGGGCGCCAGCGTAGCCCTTGCCGAAAGAACCGGCGCTCTGACACACATCACGGTCGGGTTGGGCTGGGACCCGAACCGTCCAGGAGCGGAGGAGTTCGACCTCGACGCGAGTGCGATCGCGCTGGAGGGCAACGGCCAGGCGCCCGGGCTGAGCTATTTCATCTACTACAACAACCTGAGCAGCCCGCGCGGGGAGATCGTGCATCGCGGCGACAACCTCACCGGCGAGGGCACGGGTGACGACGAGCAGATCGACGTCCGGCTCGACCTGCTGTCCAGCGCCATCACCCGCATCGTGTTCCCCGTGAGCATTCACAACGCCGACTACCGGCACCAGAGTTTCGGCGATGTGCATGGCGCCTACATCCGCGTGGTCAACGCGGACACCAACGAGGAACTGGTGCGATACGACCTGTCCGCGTCCGCCGCGCGGGACACGTCGATGTTGTTCGGTGAGCTGCTGCGGTCTGCGGACGGCTGGCATTTCCGCGCCGTCGGCGAGGGTGGCATCGACGGCCTGGCCGAGATCGCGCGCGCCTACGGCCTGGCGGTCTGACCAGCGGCGCTCACGGACTGCGGGCGCTCACGACCTGGCCGTGGCCGCCCGCCCGGTCAGCGCGCGACTGACCAGGGCCGCCGCGAGTGGTGGCTCAGCGGCCGCCGCGTCGCCCGCCGGGCCCGGCCGGCGTGAGGTCCCTGCGCGCGTTGACCAGGCCGCGCACGTACGCCACCGCCGCGATGACGACCATCAGGTCGTCGATCAGCCCGATCGGCCCGAGCGGAACCTCCGGGATCGCGTCCACCGGCGACAGGACGTACGCAAGGCTGCCCAGGGTCGCCGCGATGCCGCGCACCGGCAGGTCGTAGCGCTTGATGACCACCAGCGCGGTCACGGCCAGCGCGAGGCCGACGGCGACGAGCACGCCGAAGGCGACCAACAGCGTGATTCCGACGTCACCCATGATCCGCTCCGATTTCCTGTCGTCGCCTGCCAGGGCGTCCCATGCGGGACGCCCTGGTCGTGCGGGCCGCGGGTGTCCCGACCGGTCACGGTCGCTCCTGCCTTCAGCCATGATCTCCTGCGGCATGCCCGGCGCGGAGCCGTCTCGAACATCGTCGCGCCCGACGGTGGCGGGCCGTGCTCGGGTGGGTCCCGCATGCTCGGATACGGTCACTGCTCCGGCGACGGGCGGACAGAGCCGCCGCGGCGCCGGTAGGCTGCTGCTCGTGGCCCGCACGGATTCGACGCCATCAGGCGCTCGGCTGATGGCCGTGAGCGACGTGCACGTCGGCTATTCCGAGAACCGACGGCTCGTCGAGGCGATCGAGCCGACCTCCGCCGACGACTGGCTCATCCTCGCCGGTGACGTGGCCGAGATGGCCGCCGACATCACGGCGATCTGGCGGCTGCTCGCCGAGCGCTACGCCAAGGTCATTTGGGTTCCCGGCAACCACGAGCTGTGGACGGCGAAGCAGGATCCCATCCGGCTGCGCGGCCAGGAGCGCTACCAGTACCTCGTCGAGATCGCCCGCGGCCTCGGGGTGCTCACCCCGGAGGATCCGTATCCGGTGTGGACCGGCGCCGACGGCCCGGTGACGATCACGCCGCTGTTCGTCCCCTATGACTACACGTTCCGCCCGCCCGGCACGGCCACCAAGGAGCAGGCCCTCGCGCTCGCCCGCGAGACCGGGGTCGTGTGCACCGACGAATGGCTGCTGCACCCGGATCCTTACCCCACCATCGATGCCTGGTCACGGGCGCGGGTCGGGTACACCACCCACCGCCTCGCCGCGCTCGACCCCGCCGTGCCCACGGTGCTGGTCAACCACTGGCCGCTCGTGCGACAGCCCACCGAGGTCCTGCGCTACCCGGAGTTCGCGCTGTGGTGCGGCACCACCGCCACCGCCGACTGGCACCGCCGTTACGGCGCCTGCGCCGCCGTCTACGGCCACCTGCACATCCCCCGCACGACCTGGTACGACGGCGTCCGCTTCGAGGAGGTCTCGATGGGTTACCCGCGGGAGCGCACGGCCTGGGAGGCCTACGGCCGCCCCTTCGCCGGACCGCGGCAGATCCTCCCCTACCTGCCGGACGCGGCGCGGGAGCCGGCGCGATCCGCGTCGGCGCGCGCGGGCGTGGCGCCGCAG
>NZ_JALKFU020001254.1 GCF_023242965.2 Frankia sp. AgKG'84/4 | reverse complement strand
GGCTCGGCCGGTGCCGCCGCCGGTACCGGTGTGCCGCCGGCCGCGGAATCCGCGGGTGCGGCGTCGGCCGCCGGCTCGGCCTGTTCCAGGATGGCGTGCGCGTTGGTGCCGGACAGGCCGAAGGAGGAGACACCGGCGCGACGCGGACGCCCTCGCCGTGGCCACGGCTGCACGCTGGCCAGCAGTCGCACGGCGCCGGCCGACCAGTCGACGTACGGCGACGGCTCGTCCACGTGCAGGGTGCTCGGCAGTATCCCCCGGTTCAGGGCGAGCACCATCTTGATGACGCCCGCGACGCCGGAGGCAGCCTGGGCGTGGCCGATGTTCGACTTCACGGAGCCCAGCAGCAGCGGCTCGTCGGCGGGGCGGTCCTGGCCGTAGGTCGCCAGCAGCGCCTCGGCCTCGATCGGGTCGCCCAGCGTCGTCCCCGTCCCGTGCGCCTCGACGGCGTCGATGTCGCCGGGGCCCAGGCCACCGCTGGCGAGCGCCTGGCGGATCACCCGCTGTTGGGCCAGCCCGTTGGGCGCGGACAGGCCGTTGCTCGCCCCGTCCGAGTTGATCGCGCTGCCGCGGATGACGGCGAGCACCGGATATCCGGCCCGGCGGGCGTCCGAGAGCCGGGCGAGCAGCAGCGTCCCCACCCCCTCACCGAGTCCCATCCCGTCGGCCCCGGCGCCGAACGCCTTGCAGCGCCCGTCGCGGGCCAGGCCCCGCTGCCGGCTGAACTCGACGAACGACACCGGCGAACCGATCACGGTCGCGCCGGCGGCCACGGCGAGCGAGCACTCCCGCGACCGCAGCGACCGGCAGGCGAGGTGCAGGGCCACCAGCGACGAGGAGCAGGCGGTGTCCACCGTGACCGCGGGCCCCTCCAGGCCCAGGGTGTAGGCGATCCGCCCGGACAGCACACTGGTGGAGGAGCCGGTGACGAAGTGGCCTTCGCTGCCGGCCGGGATGCGGTCCATCGACCCGCCGTAGCCCTGATAGGCAGCACCGACGAAGACACCACTGGTGCTGCCGCGCAGCGTCGTCGGGTCGATGCCGGCCCGCTCGACCGCCTCCCAGACGGTCGCCAGCAGCAGGCGCTGCTGGGGGTCCATCGCGGCCGCCTCCCGCGGCGAGATCCCGAAGAACGCGGCGTCGAACGCTGCGGCGTCCAGCAGGAAGCCGCCGTCACGGACGTAGCTCTTCCCGGAACGGTCGGGATCGTCGTCGAACATGTCCGGATCCCAGCCGCGGTCGGTCGGGAACGGCGAGATCGCGTCGACCCCGCCGGCCACCAGATCCCACAGGTCCTCGGGCGTCCGAACGCCGCCGGGGAAGCGGCAGCCCATCGACACGATGGCGATCGGTTCGTCGGTCAGGGCGGCGTCGCCGGCCGGCGTGGGCGGGACCGGGGCCGGGACCGCGGGGGATTCCGCCGCCGCCTGCGCGCGCAGGTGGCGGGCCAGCAGCTGCACCGTCGGATGGTCGAAGACCAGGCTGACGGGCAGCCGTAGGCCGGTCACCGCGCTCAGCCGGTTGCGCAGGTCGACGGCGGTCAACGAGTCGAACCCGAGCTCACGCAGCGGCCGGCCGGCCACCACGGCGTCGGCGTCCGCGTAGCCGAGCACCGCGGCGGTCTGGGTCCGGACCAGGTCGAGCACGGCCCGGTCGCGGGCGGACGCCGGCAGGCCGGCGAGGTGCGCGCCCAGGGTCGACACCGTGCCCGCCGAACCGGCGGCAGTGCCCGACGCGGACGAGACCCCGGCGAACGAGCTCGCACCGGACGAGGTCGGGACCACCGAGGTCGCGGCGAGGATGCGTCGTGCCTCGGGCAGCCCGTCG
Organism: Frankia sp. AgKG'84/4; assembly: GCF_023242965.2. Classification (GTDB taxonomy): domain Bacteria; phylum Actinomycetota; class Actinomycetes; order Frankiales; family Frankiaceae; genus Frankia. The sequence goes on along the minus strand of NZ_JALKFU020001254.1, from coordinate 516 downwards.
AGCAGCGGGCGCGGTCCCGCGGAGGTGAACACCGGCACGAACCGGTCCCAGTCGATCTCGGCGACGACCACGTCGACGTCGTCGAGGTCGAGCACCCGCCCGAACGCCGCCAGGGCGAGCGGCGGTGGCATGAACGGAATGCCGCTGGCGCGAAGCTGGTCCTCGGCCAGGGCCGCCGCCATCCCGCCGCCGTCGGCCGGGCTCCAGATGCCCCAGGCGATCGACGTCGCGGTCAGGCCCCGAGCGCGCCGGCGCCGGGCGAGGCTGTCGAGGAAGGCGTTCGCCGCGGCGTACCCGCCGTGGATGCCGCTGCCCCACACGGCCGAGATCGAGGAGAACAGCACGAAGGCGTCGAGGGTGTCCCGGTCGAAGATCTCGTCGAGCAGCGCGGCGCCCGTGGCCTTGGCCCGGGCGGCCTCGGCCACCTGCGCGAGCGTGGTCTCGACCAGCGGGACCAGCACGCCGCCGCCCGCGGTGTGCAGGACCGCGCGGATCGGCTCGCCGCCGGCCTCGACC
>NZ_JALKFU020001253.1 GCF_023242965.2 Frankia sp. AgKG'84/4 | reverse complement strand
GGCACCCCACGCGTCGGCTACGCCCAGCTCTACGGCGCCCCCGGCACGGCCGGCGTCTCCATCATCACCACCTGACCCCCGGCGCAGGCGCGAAGCTTCGCCGGGGGGCTGAGCTGCCCGGCGAGGCTCGGCGAAACGGTCCGTCAGTCGCGCCGGGGCGGCAGTGGGTCGAACGCCGGGGCGCGTTTCTCCGCGCGGGCGGTCATGGCCTCCCGCAGCGCGGGTCCGGCGAAGGCCTCATCCATCCGCGCGAGCGTGTCGGACAGCGCGTCCGCCCGCGTCCGGTCGAGATCGCCGTAGACCTGGTGCTTGATGGTCGCCAGGGAGGACGGCGCGCAGTTGTCCGCCAGGTCTGCGGCGTACGCGACCGTGGTCGCCAGCAGCTCCTCGTCCGGGACGACGCGGTGGACGAGCCCCATCGACAGGGCCTCCCCCGCGCTCACCGCGCGCCCGGACAACAGCAGGTCCAGCGCCGGCTGGACGCCGATGAGCCGCGGCAGCAGCCAGGACACGCCGTACTCGGCGGCCAGGCCCAGCCGGGAGAACGCGGTGACGAACTTCGCGGACTCGGCGGCGAAGCGGAGGTCGCTGCCCAGCATGTAGGCGAAGCCAAGGCCCACCGCCGCGCCGTTGACCGCGGCGATCACCGGTTTGCGCAGCCGCAGCGCGAGGTCGGGCAGGTCCTCGCGGGGCGGCCGGAACCCCCTGCTCCCCGTGGCGCCCTGATCCAGCACGGTGAGGTCGGCACCCGAGCAGAAGCCCGCTCCCGCACCGGTCACCACGATCACGCGAACCCGGGGATCGTCGTCCGCCGCGCGCAGCGCCGCCGCGTAGGACACGGCCATCGTCGGCGTCAGCGCGTTGCGGGACTTCGGGCGGTTCAGCGTGACGATGCGGACCCGGCCCCGAGTCTCGGTCAGAATCTCCCGCTCGTCCTGCGCCACGCTCGTCCCGCTCACCTTCATCGCCCTCGCCTCGACCCCGCCGATCCGACCAGCCGAACCGCCCTCACGCCGCGACGACCGCCGCCCGCTCCCGGGCCTCGAGCAGGCCAGCGATCCGCAGCCGGTGCTCCCGGGCGGTGCCCAGCAGCGCACTGCCCACCGACACCCGGCGCAGGTACAGGTGCAGGTCGTGCTCGAACGTCAGGCCGATACCACCGTGGAGCTGGACACAGTCCTGGCACAGCGCGGGACCGTACTGGCCGATGTACGACTTGGCCACGCTGACGAGCTCGCCCGCCTGGTCCCCACCGCCGCCGACGGCCGCCGCGGCCGCGTCCGCCACCGCGTGGCTCGCCTCCAGCCACATCTTCATGTCCGCGAACCGGTGCTTGAGGGCCTGGTAGGACGACAGCGGCCGGCCGAACGAGTAACGGTCGCCGGCCCAGGCGACCGTGAGCTCGAACGCCCGGTCCATCGCCCCGACCATCTCCGCGGTCTGGATCACCAGCGCCTCGCGCAGCTGCCGTTCGACCTCGTCCGCGGCCTGGCCGACCTCGCCGAGCACCGCCGTCGACGGGACCCGCACGTCGTCGAAGTGGACGCGGGCGAACCGGCGGACGGTGTCCAGCGACGAAAGCGGCGTGACCGTGACGCCCGGGCACTCGGCCGGGACCAGGAACTGGGTCAGGCCGTCACCGGTGCGGGCCGTGACAAGGAGGAGCTCCGCCTGCGCCGCGTGCTCGACCGGCCCCTTGGTCCCGGACAGCACCCAGTCGCCGCCGTCCGCCACGGCGGTCGTCGCGACCTCGCCCAGGCCGGCGTGCGGAACCGGCTCGCCGAGGCACCAGGCGGCGACCATCTCCCCGGCGCAGATCCGGGGCAGCGCGTCGTCCACCGAGGCGCCGGCGATCCGGGAGAGCGCCGAGGCCACCACATTGGTCGCCAGGAGCGGTCCCGGCGCGGCGTGCCGCCCGAACTCGTGGGCCACCAGCGCCAGATCGCCCAGGCCGTCGTCGCTCACGCTGCCGCCGCCGTGTTCCTCGGCGACCAGCAGCGAGGTCCAGCCGAGTTCGGCGCCCGCCGTCCAGTAGTCGCCCGGGTAGCCGGACGGATCGTCGCGCAGCGCGCGCAGCACCGCGGTCGGGACGGTGTTCTGCAGGAACTTGCGTGTCGTGCCGACCAACAGGTCCTGGTCGGCGGTCAACCCCAACTTCACCCATGCCTCCGATCAAGCGGTCCCGACACACGGGTCCGGTGTTTCCCTGCCCCGGGAGCGACCACGACGGCCGCGCCGCGCCGCTACTGGGAGGCGGTCTTGAGCTTCGCCGGGTCGGTGACGAGCACCGGGAAACCCGAGATGTTCGTGTTGTGCGCGTGGGAAAGCTGATGGAGAGCGAACGAGG
>NZ_JALKFU020001252.1 GCF_023242965.2 Frankia sp. AgKG'84/4 | reverse complement strand
CGGCAGGACGGCGCCGGCCGGGCGGGCGGCGACGCCGCGCAGCGCGCCGCGCAGCACCATCGGGTCGGTCTCCAGCGGCAGGGCGAACACGGCGTTCACCCGGGCCAGCGCGCCCAGCCCCCGCTGGATCGTCGCCGCGGACTCGACGAGCTGGGACAGCGGCATGACGAGGTACGTCGCGTAGAGCAGGAACGCGACGAGTTCGCCGAGCGTCGAGGTTCCCCGCGCCACCAGGACGCCGCCGACGAGCAGCACGACCAGCACGCTGCCCTGGACGGCGAGCTGCATGGCCGGCGCGATGATCGAGTCCAGCCGGGCCATCCGCAGGCCGGCCTGGTAGGCGGCGTCGGCGTGGTCACCGATGCGTCGGGCCTCCCGGTCCTCGGCCCGGTTCGCGCGCACCGTGCGCACGGCGGCCAGCGCCCGCTCCAGGTCCGCCGTCATCCCGCCGACGCTGGCCTGGCCACGCTCGGACACCGCGCGGATCCGCGTCAGGGCACCGAGAACCACCACGGCCGCCACCGCGACCACCGCGAGGACGAGCAGGAACAGCCACGGGTTGAGCCACAGCATCAGGGCGACGGCGCCGAGCACACCGATGAGGCTGGTGACCAGGGCGGTGAAGCTGTAGGCGACGGCCTCGCGCACCACCGTCGTGTCGGTGTTGGCGCGCGAGATCAGATCGCCCATCCGGCGGGTGTCGAGAACGCGGATCCGCAGCCGCAGGAGATGGTCGATCAGGCGCCGACGCAGGCCCAGCAGCACCCCCTGGCCGGCGCGTTCGAGCAGGTAGTGCCCGGCGGTGTCGATGGTCGCCTGCAGCACGAACAGACCGAGCAGCGCGCCGACGAGCCACAGCGGGATGCCCCCGGCCTGCGCGCTGTCGATCACCTTCATGACCAGCAGCGGCTGCAGGACACCGAACCCGGTACCGATGACGGTGAGCACCGTCGCCGCGGCGACCGCTCGGCGCCGGCCCCGCAGCAGCACCCACAGCTCGCGCACGCCCCTCAAGACCAGCCGCCCTCGGCTGCCGCGGCCGCCGGCGCGCCGCCGGGATCCACCCGCAGCAGCGCCCGCAGATAGCCGGGCGGCAGGGACTCGCCGACCATCTCCCCCTCGGCCTCGACCCACGCGTGGGCGCCGAACGGGGCGACGGTGCGCACGCCGACGCACCAGGTCGGGACGCTGCCCCCCGCCCGGCACAGCAGGGTGGTCGCGAGGGAGCGCGGCACGCAGCCACGGGCCCCGCGACATGTCAGGCTGACCGCCATCACCGCCTGCCGGGCGGCGAGTACCTCGGCCCGCCCGGCCGGCCCGGCGTGGGCGGCGAGGCGTGCGAGGACCTGGCGGATGCGGGCGGGGCGCCGGGTGGCGAGGATCCGCGCGGCGGCCACGGCGAGCAGCGCGGCGAGGTGACGTCCCGGCGCGAGCGTCACCTCGGGCCGTTCGACGGTCATCGGCGCCGTCATCGGTCGACCAGGCCGACGTCGGTGAGCTGGGCGAGCAACCCGTCGACGTCACGGCGGGCGGTGTCCGGCTCGACCTCGCCGGCCGAGCACAGCTCAGCCACGGCGGCATCGGCGTCGCCGCCCGAGAGCAGCACCCGCAGCACCAGGTCACCCGATGGGTTGAGGGTCCAGTACTGGCCCTTGTCGAGGTGCAGCAGCACGGCGCCGTACTCGGTGGGCGCACGCACCACGTCGGATCGCAGCGTAACCATGATCACTCCTGCCGGGCGGGCGGCCATCGGCCACCGCCGGTCACGGACGGCCGGCGCCGTCCAGGGTCCGTAGCCACACGTCGGTCGCGATGGTGGGTTGCAGCGCCTCGGCCCGGTTGTCCGGGGCGCCACCGCGCCGGCAGACCTCCCGCAGCACCGCCGGTTCGATCAGGCCGAGGTCGGCCAGCGGCGAGTCGTCGCACAGTTTGACCAGGACGTCCCGGTTCGCCCGCAGACCGCGGTGCTCCTCGGCGGAGGCGTCGGCCTTGGTGCGCCGCCGCAGCGCCGCCGCCGGCACCACCGGCCGCATCGCCTCCTTCAGCAGCGGCTTGTACTCCTCCGGGGACGAACGGTCCGCCGGCCGCACCGCCAGCGCCGCCCGCACGACCCGCTCGTCGAGCAGCGGCGCGGCCAGCGGCGGCCCCAGGGCGTCGGCGATCTGGTCGAACAGCCGGAACGTCGTGGCGCCGGCGCGGACGGCGAACATGTCCGCGTGCCCGGACCTGGTCTCCGCCAGCGGCACGGCCCGCTCGGCGGCCTGCGCGAACGCCTCGGCGACGAGGTCGAGAGCGGCGCCGGTGAGCCAGCCGGGCACGACCGGCGGCATGGCCCAGTCCAGCGCCGTGACGT
>NZ_JALKFU020000073.1 GCF_023242965.2 Frankia sp. AgKG'84/4 | reverse complement strand
GTACCAGGGCCAGCCGCAGCCGGGCCAGTCCCAGCAACCGCCGGCCGCGCAGCCGCCGCCGGGACCGGGCTCGGCGGGACCGCCGCCGCTGCCGACGGCCGAGCAGTGGTACGTCGGTGCGAACGGCCAGCAGCTCGGCCCGTTCGACCGTAACCAGCTCGCGCAGCGGGTCGCCGCCGGCGAGGTGCGCCACGACACCCTGGTGTGGAAGACCGGTATGGCGCAGTGGGCGCCGGCAGGCCAGGTGGCCGACGTCGCGCCGCTGCTCGCCAACGTTCCGCCGCCGCTGCCGCCGCAGAGCTGACCGGCGACGAGCGCACAGGGACACCCCGATGACCGATCAGCATGCCCAGGGGTCGCCGGATCAGGCTCCGGTGGCCGCGACGACCTATCCGTGCGGCGGCTGCGGCGCCCGGCTGGAGTTCGCCCCCGGCCAGTCCGTCCTGCAGTGCCCGTACTGCGGGTTCCGCCAGGAGATCGCCGCGACCGGCCGGCAGATCCGCGAGATCGCGTATGCCGAGCTGCCGTCGCTGCCGCGCAAGCCCGTCGGCAGCATCGGCGCGTACGTCTTCGTCTGCCAGCGCTGCGCGGCGCGGACCGAGACGGACGAGACCGCGAGCGTCTGCCAGTTCTGCGGCGCGCCGCTGGTGATCGACCCGGGCGCGTCGGGGCAGATCGTGCCCGAGGGCGTGCTGCCCTTCGAGCTCGACCGTGGCGCCGTGCGTACCGCGGTGCGGTCTTGGACGTCGTCGCGATGGTTCGCGCCGTCGGCGTTGAAGAAGGTCAGCGACACCGAGTCGATGAAGAGCACCTACCTGCCGCACTGGACGTACGACTCGCGGACGGTCTCGCGCTACGCCGGCCAGCGCGGCGAGCACTACTACACCACCGAGACCTACACCGACGGCGACGGCAAGCGGCAGACCCGGCAGGTGCAGCACACCCGTTGGTATCCGGCGCAGGGCACGGTCGCCCGCGCCTTCGACGACGTGCTGGTGCCGGGCAGCGGCGTGCTGCCGACCGACAAGGTCGACGATCTCGCGCCGTGGCCACTGGAGCAGGCGGCGCCGTTCCAGCCGGAGTTCCTCGCCGGGCATTTCGCGCTGCGCTACGACGTGGAGCCGGAGGACGGTTTCACGCAGGCACGCAACCGGATGGCACCGGTGATCGCCGAGGACTGCCGACGCGACATCGGCGGCGACGAGCAGCGGGTCCAGTCCGTCGACACCCGGCACAACGACGTCACCTTCAAGCTGATGCTGCTGCCGGTGTGGATCGCCTCCTACGTCTACGCCGGGAAGACCTGGCAGGTCCTGGTCAACGGCCGGACCGGCGAGGTACACGGCGAGCGACCCTGGAGCAAGGTCAAGATCGCTCTTGCCGTGCTGGCCGCGCTGATCGTGATCGCGGTCATCGCCTACTTCGTGGCCGCGCACCGGGGTGGTTCGGCGCAGCACGCGGGGTCGGGTGTTCTGATCAGCGAGCCCGGCGGGCCCGGCTGAGTCAGACCGGCGGCCGCGGGTCGTACTGGATGCCGCGCCGGACCTGCCTCGCGCGTTCGACGTCGCGCAGACGGGCCACGAGATGCAGGGCCATGTCGATACCCGCGCTGACCCCGGCGGAGGTGACGATGTCGCCGTCGTCGACGAAACGGTCGTCGGGGCGGACCGTGAGCGTCGGTTCGAGCTCACGCAGCAGATCGAGCGACGCCCAGTGGGTCGTCGCCGGTCGCCCCGCCAGCAGCCCGGCGCGGGCGTAGACCAGCGATCCGGTGCAGACGCTGGTCATCAGCGGAACCCGCGCGCGCTGCTGGCGCACCCAGTCGAGCTGGGTGTCGTCGACCAGGTGCGCGCGAGTGCCCTGCCCGCCGGGGTAGATCAGCACGTCGAGCGGCGGAACCGTCGCGTACGAGTGCGCGGGATGTAGGACGAGTCCCTTCGCGGCGGTGACCGGCGTGCCGGCCCGGGAGAATGTGGTGACCTGCCAGCCGTCGTCGGGAAACTGCCGCGTCCAGAAGGCCAGCACCTCCCACGGTCCGACCGCGTCCAGCTCCTCGACATCGTCGAACAACAGAATCCCGATGGATTTCACGCGGTCCGCCTCCGGCCTGGCACTCAGTACTCGTCGTGATGGCGCAGCCAGCTCATCGTCGGGTCCTGCGGCCAGCCATCCGGGGAATCCTCCCACTGTTCCTGGCGGCCGTAGGGGGTCAGGTCGAGCAGGTTGAAGTCGAGGCGGAGGCGGTCGACCCCGCGGCCGTTGGTGAAGTAGGTGCGGAAGACGTCGGTGCCGTCGCGGAGCAGGATGCTGAGTCCGAAACCGCCGCCCAGGCCCAGGTCGTCGTTGAAGTCGCCGCCGAACGACGAGTACCAGGGCACGGTCCAGCCCATCCGCCGCCGCAGCACCTCGATCTCGGCCAGCGGCGCGCGGGAGACGAGGATGAGCCTGGTGTCGCGGGCGTTCAGGTGGAACTGGTCGGCGAGATTGTCAGTGAACGAGGAACAGCCGACGCAATAGTGATCCTGGCCTGGTTCCAGCATGCGGTGGTAGATCACCAGCTGGCGGTGACCGTCGAACAGGTCGGGAAGGCCGACGCCGACACCGTCCGGGGCGGTGAAGCGGTAGTCCTTTGTCAGCTGAACCATCGGCAGCCGTCGCCGCCGGGCGGCGAGCGCGTCCAGGGCGTGGGTGAGTTCCTTCTCCTGGGTGAGGAGCTCGTCGCGGGCGGCCTGCCACTCATCGGGGGACACGACGGGAGGACGGTTCATGACCTGCTCCGTTCCTTGAGGAGACTCATCGACACGGGCGGACTAGCGCATCGAGTTCCTTCAGGGAACCTACCTCGTCTACAGTGGCCTGGTGCAGCGGACGCGTTTTGGCGAGATGGCCTGCTCGATCGCTCGAACCTGGGACGTCATCGGCGAGCCGTGGTCCCCGCTGATCCTGCGCAACGTCTACGTCGGCATCCGGCGCTTCGACCAGCTCCAGGCCAGCCTCGGCATCTCCCGCAAGGTCCTCGCCGAGCGGCTGCGCTGGCTGGTGGAAGCCGAGGTCCTGCAACGGCGGGAGTACGCGAGCCGGCCGGCGCGATACGAGTACACGCTGACCCAGAAGGGAATGGAGCTGTGCGACCTGCTGCTGGTCATGGTCCGCTGGGGTGACCGGTGGACGGCTGGCGAGGCCGGGCCACCGGTGCTCTACCGACACCACGCCTGCGGCGAGATCAGCCACGTTGAGCCGCACTGCTCGGCCTGCGGCGGCCCGATGTCGGCCACCGACATCGACGTACTCCCCGGCCCCGGGGCCGCGCCGGGGCCAGGCAGTGATGCCGGCGGTCAGATCGCGGTCGTCGGCGACGGGCCAACCAGCGCAACCGCGGCGTCCTGATCAGAGTTCGTGGCGCAGCGCCGCTAGTTCCGGACCGGTAGTGGTCGGAAGGAACTCGGTGACGGTGTACGTGACGAGCCCGTGGACCTGGAACGGGTCGGACTCGATGATTTTCTCGATCGTCGCCCGGTCGCCGGTCGCGAGGATGACGCCGCCGGTCCGCGGCTCCTTCCGGCCGGACGCCAGGAACCGCCCGGCGTCGTACTGGCCGCGGAGGAACTCGCGATGGCCGCCCATGTGACGGTCGACCTCGACCTCGACCTCGGCCACGTCGGCGGTATAGGTGAGGTCCAGGACAAACAGGCTCGCCATGGGCGCGACTCTAGCCGATCAGCGTCGCGGCTCGCTGCCCGTCGATGTCAGGAAACCGTCGGCGGCTGGCTGCCATACGGGCGGGTGATGATTTCCATACCGTGCCCGGCCGGATCCCGGAAGTACAGGCCACGGCCGCCCCAGTGATGGTTGATCTCGTTCTTCAGCTGGCCGCGCGGATCGGCCCAGTACGTGATCCCGGCAGCCCGAATTCGCGCGAAGGCGGCGTCGAACTCCTGCTCCGAGATCAGGAAGGCGTAATGCTGTGAGGTGATCTCGCCCGTTCCGCCGTCGGCGAAGTCCAGCGTGACGCCATTGCTGAGGACGACGGGCAGGAAAGGGCCCCACTGGGCACCGACCTCAAGGCCCAGGATGTGCGCCAGGAACTCGGCGGACTCGCGGCGCTCCCGGGCGGCGACGATCGTGTGGTTCAGCTCGACAGACATGCGCGAATGCCTCCATCGGCCTCTCGCCGGCACCTGCCTGCCACACCCGGCCGGCAGCAGACCCCCGGTGCCGTAGTTCAACCGTAACACCGGACTCCCGTGATGACGACGTTGCCGCCGCCCCGCCGGCGACGAGCCGGCGGGTGGTGGCCTTCGGGTCATAGCGCCCTGGGTTACACCTGGCGGGCGGGGTCGACCGTAACCCCCTCGGCTATCTCCTGGTGTCCACCCGGACGCCTTTCCGTGGCACCGGGAAAAGGTCCAGAAAAGGAGATGGCCGTGAAACTGAAGGCATCCTCGATCACCGTTCTCACCGCGACACTGGCGTTGGGCGTGAGCCTGCTGTCGGCCCCGGCCGCGTTCGCCAGCCACGGCGGCGGTGGCGGTGGCGGTGGCGGTGGCGGCGGCCGCCCGGGTGGCCCGGCGGTCAAGGCCACCGGCGTCGGCTCGCTCGGCAGCCCGTGGACGTTGAAGTCGCAGCACGATGACGACGGCCCCGGCCCCGTCGCGGGCGAGGAGTTCGAGATCAGGACTCCGGCCACGCACACCTGGCACGTGACCCTCGCGGACAACGGCGCGGTGTTCTTCGACCAGGACGTGTCGGCGACCGCCGATGGCCTGCGGGCCATGGGCAAGTCGCCTGACCAGGGCATCGACCAGGTCATGAGCGCGCACGCGGTCGACCTCGGCACGCACGAGGTCATCGATGCCTCGGTTACGCTGCCGGCGCTCTGATCGTCCCGTTCCGAACTCAGTCGACCCAGGCCGGCGGCCAGTGAATGTCGGCGGCGGTGAGCCGCGGGCGTTGCGCCGCCGGCCAGGGCGCGGCGAGATCCTCCACGACGAGGTCGAACCGGCCGTGGTCGAACGGCTCGCCGGGGGCTGCGGCGACCTGCACGAGCCGTTCGCGCCGGCCGGCGCGCTGGTGCGCGAGCGCCCGGTGGTGGCAGTACGGGTTGTTGCCGGGCCGGCCGAAGACGGTGTGTGCCGTCCAGGTGCAGCCGCCGCGGCACACGTCGGCATAGTCGCAGGTACGGCAGTATCCCCACAGCGTGTCCGTCGCCGCCGCCGTCCCCGCGGCGGTGTTGATGGCCAGTTCGGGGGCGTCCCGGAGCAGCTCGGCCAGGGAGTGCTCGCGGATGTCGCCCGCCCCGTAGTCACGGGTGGGCAGCGACGGGCAGCCCTTGATCGTGCCGTCGGACTCGATGCCGAGGGTGGACAGCCCGGCCTGGCACCCCGACCAGAACGCCGCCCCCTCCGGCGAGCGGAGCAGCCGCTCGTACGGGCCGTAGTACCCGAGGTTGTTCCCGGCGTGGACGCGGACACCATCCGCCGCAGCACGCCGCGCGACCCGGGCGAGCATCGGGAACACGTCGAGCAGCTCGACGGGCTGCAGCAGAATCTCCGCGTGGTCGGCGGCGTTGCCCATCGGGACCGTCAGCTGCCACTGCCAGGCGGCGAGCTCATCCGGTAGCCGCCGGTCGTCAGGGTGCAGGTCATACCCAGGCGGGTGATCTCGGCGGCGATCGTCAGCCAGTCCCGGCGCAGGAACGCCTCGCCGCCGATGAGCGTCACCTCGTCGACGCCGGCCCGGTGCAGCTGGGCGACCAGGTCCAACGCCTCGGCCGTGGTCAGCTCCGCCGGGCGCCGTTCGCCGGCGCGGGAGCCGCAGTGCCCGCAGGCCAGGTTGCAGGCAAGGGTCAGTTCCCAGACCGTGTACGTCCGGCGCGCGCCCGTCACCGCCGCCGCAACCCACGCAGCCAACGCCGCCAACCCGTCCGCCGCGCCGGCCGGTCCAGATCGGGTCGATGTGGCGGCGGGGCCAGCTCGGCGGGTCGCGGAGGTGGCGGCGGTGCGCCGTAGACGGGTGCCGGTGGGGCGGGCAGGTTCGCCCAGGGAGCCGGCGCGGAGCTGCCCGCTTCGGCTTCCTCCCCGGCAAGCCGGCTCGCGATGGCTTCGGCCCGCTCGGGGTTCACCTGCTCGTCGCGGGCCGGGCCGCGCGGCAGCCCGCCGGTGGACCGCTCGTCCTCTTCCACCGCAGCCGCCTCCCACGTCACGCCAAGCTGCCATCAACCCGTTCATTCTGTGCTCTGATCGAGTCGGTGACCATGGCCCCACGACGCACTCCACACGAGCCGAAACGACCACTAAACGTTTCCGGCCACCGGCGGCTCTGAGAAGGCGTGAGAACCGCTGAGGGCTTCGAGCCCTGGTACGCCGCCGAGTTCCCCAGACTCGTGGCGAGTCTCCGGATAGCCACCGGCGACGCCGGCCTGGCCGAGGAGGCCGCCGCCGAGGCCTGCGCCCGTGCCTACGCGAAGTGGGGCCGGGTGCGGCGGATGGAGTCGCCGAGCGGCTGGGTGTACGTCGTCGCGCTGAACGAGGTCCGCTCCGCGCTGCGGCGAAGACGGTTGGAGCGCAACCATGCCGGCCGACTGCGCGCCGGCCACGCGCCGCCGCCCGCCGATCCGGATGACGCCCTGTGGCGCGCGGTCCGCGCCCTGCCGGAACGCATGCGACTCGCGGTCGCGCTGCGCTACGTGGCCGACCTGCCGGAGGCCGAGATCGCCACGGCCATGGGAGTCGCCCGGGGCACCGTCGCCGCCACCCTGCACAGCGCCCGCCGCCAACTCGCCCGCGAGCTCGCCGTACTGACGATCAAGGAGACGCCATGAAAGCCGGCCACCGCCACCCCGCGGACGACGACCAGGATGCCACCACCCAGCTCGCCGGTATCGCGACGCTGGCCCGCCAGCTCGCGACGGCCCCACCATCGGTGCCGGACATCGCCAGCCGGGCCCGGGCATGGCGCCGGCGGCAGGCGCGGAAACTGGCCCCGGCCGTTGTCGCCGCGGCTGCCGCGGCCGCCGTCGCGGTGTCAGCCGGCGTGATCCCCGGTTCGGGCGGGGACTCCCCGGCAGCAGTCACCGCCGCGCCGGCGCCGGCACCGCCGATGCAGACCGTGCGGTTCCTGAGCTCGATGGCATCGGTCGCCGCCGCCCAGTCGGCGCCGCGGCCGGACGTCTTCTGGTACGAACGCGTCGCGGACGAGACCGGGCCCGCCACCGAGTCCTGGGAGTCGACCACGCAGACCGGCCTGCTTCGCGCGGCCGACCCGCAGCAGACGTCGGCCATCGCGCCGACTGCCGCCGTCACCTACTTCGCCTACGAGCCGTTGACGTTCGCACAGATGCGGGCCCTGCCGCTCGACCCGGCCGTGCTGGCGGCGCGGATGCGCGCCACTTTGCGGGCCAGCGGACGCGCGACCGGTGAGCATCGGACGGGCAGTGACCAGGAGATGTTCGAGTCGGTCCGGTACATGCTCGGCTGGGGCCAGGCGACTCCCGAACTGCGCGCGGCCCTCTACCGGATGCTGGCCACCCTGCCCGGTGTGCGCGTGCTCGGCCAGGGCACCGATCCGCACGGCCGGCGGGGCAGCGTGATCGTCGTGGCCCTGCCCCTCGGCGGCGTCCGCGCCATGCTCGTGGATCCCGCCGACGGTCGCCTGCTGGCGGCCGGCGCCAGCCCCGACGATGCCAGCCCCGACGATGCCAGCCCCGACGATGCCGCGTCGCAGGCACCGGCGCCGGCCGCGACCCCCGGTGGTCCCGGTCCCTGGACTCCCCCGGCCGACTGGACCTACCGCGGACCGATCCACTACAACGTGATCTTCGAGGCGTCGGGCTACGTCAACGCCGTCGGCAGACGACCAGAATAGGCGACGCCCCAGCTGGACCGGGCCCGGTCGCGTCGCGCGCGGACGCGCGCGGGCGGTCGCTAGACTCGGCCGCGCGCGCCGCGAGGCGGCTCGCGGATGACGAAACCCGGAGGTCGGTGGCGTGTCGCGGGTGCGGGTCCACAACTTCTCGATCTCCCTGGACGGGTTCGCCACCGGGGCGGGGCAGAGCCTCGAGCAGCCCTTCGGGCACGCCGAGGCGCGGCTGCACGAGTGGTTCTTCCAGACGAGGACGTTCCGGTCCATGCACGGCGAGGCCGGCGGCGGGGCCGGGGTCGACGAGGCGGTGGCCAGCGCCTGGGAGCCGGGCATCGGCGCCGAGATCATGGGCCGCAACAAGTTCGGCCCGCAGCGCGGCCCGTGGGCCGACGACGAGTGGCAGGGCTGGTGGGGCGAGAACCCGCCGTTCCACACGCCGGTGTTCGTGCTCACCCACCATCCCCGCCCGTCGCTGCCGATGGCGGGCGGGACGACCTTCCACTTCCTCGACGCTACGCCGGCCGAGGCGCTACGCCAGGCCCGGGAGGCCGCCGGGGAGCTGGACGTACGCATCGGCGGCGGTCCGACGACGGTGCGCGAGTTCCTCGCCGCGGACCTGATCGACCATCTGCACATCGTCGTCGTGCCAATCATCCTCGGCCGCGGGGTGCGGCTCTGGGACGACCTGGAGGGCCTGGAGAAGCGCTTCACCGTCGAGTCGGTGACAACCCCGCGGGGCGTCACCCACGTAACCTTCAGCCGGCCCTAGTACGGTTCAGCCGGTCCTGGTGCGGAAGGTGCGCCGGTAGTCGCTCGGGGATATGGCGAGGGCCTCGCGCATCTGCTGGCGCAGCGCGGCGGCGGTGCCGAAGCCACAGCGCCCGGCGATGCGGTCGACTGGCAGGTCGGTGTGCTCCAGCAGGTGACGGGCGAGGTCGACGCGTTCGCGCACGAGCCACTCCCCCGGGCTCAGGCCGACCTCGGCGCGAAAACGACGGGTGAACGTCCGCCGGCTCATGCCGGCGTGGGCGGCGAGGTCGTCGAGCCGCAGCGGCTGGTCCAACCGTTCGAGCGCCCACTCGCGGGTGGGCGCCGTCCCGGTGTCGGACGGCATCGGTACCAGGCGCTCGACGTACTGGGCCTGGCCACCATCCCGCCACGGCGGCACCACGCCCGCGCGGGCGACCCGGTTGGCGACGCCGCTGCCATGGTCGAGGCGGATCAGGTGCAGGCAGAGGTCGACCGCGGCGGCGGCGCCCGCGGAGGTGAGAATCCGGCCCGCGTCCACGAACAACACGTCGGGCCGCAGCTGGACAGCCGGATACGCGCGTTGGAAGGCCTCGGCGTGGTGCCAGTGGGTGGTGGCGGCCAGCCCGTCGAGCAGGCCGGCGCCGGCCAGGACGTAGGAGGCCAGGCAGAGCGAGACGATCCGGGCGTCGGAGGGGATACGGCCGAACGCGTCCACGAGTCCCGGCGGCAGCAGATCACGACTGGTGATCTTCGGCATGTCCACGGCGGGCGGCACGATGACGGTGTCCGCCGTGGCGAGCACCGTCGCGTCCCGAACCACGGCGAGGGTGAAGTCGGCGGCCGTCGCCACCGGCGCGCCGTCCACCGAACAGGTGAGGACCTCGTACAGCTGCCGGCCGGTCACATCGGTCGCGGCGCCGAAGAGCTTCGCGGGAATGCTGAGCTCGAACGGGATCACCCCGTCCACGGCCAGCACGACGATGCGGTGCATGGCCCGATTCTTACGTATCTCGGCCCCCGGGCCACTGGCCGGACGCTGGCCGTGACGGCAGTCTCAAGGGCATGGCGACAACGATGCGGGCCATCAGCCAAGACCGGCTAGGCGGCTCCGACGTGCTCACGGTGGTCGAGATCGACCGGCCCGTCCCGGGGCCGTCCGAGGTGCTGGTGCGGGTCCGGACAGTGGGACTCAACCCGACCGACTGGAAGCACCGGGCGATCCCGGGGTTCCTCGGCGACCGGCTGCCGCGGGTGCTCGGCTGGGACGTCTGCGGCGTGGTGGAGTCCGTCGGTTACGGCGTGACGCTGCACGAGGTCGGCGACGAGGTCTTCGGCATGCTGCCCTACCCGCACGGGCATGGTGCCTGCGCCGAGTACGTCACCGCGCCGGCGCGGGCGCTCGTCCGCAGGCCGGCCGAACTCGACCAGATCCAGGCCGGCGCGATCCCGCTGGCCGCGCTGACGGCCTACCAGGCCCTCGTCGACACCGCCCGGGTCCGGCCCGGCCAGCGGGTGCTCATCCACGCGGCGGCGGGCGGGGTCGGGCACCTCGCTGTGCAGATCGCCAGGGCGCTGGGGGCCTACGTCATCGGCACCGCCAGCGCGCCGAAGCACGACCTGCTCCGCCAGCTCGGCGCCGATGAGCTCATCGACTACCGCACCCAGGAGTTCGAGCGGGAGACCGGCGACATCGACGTCGTCCTCGACACCGTCGGTGGCGAGTACGCCGCCCGGTCGCTGCGGACGCTTCGTCCCGGCGGCCTGGTCGTCTCGCTGGTCGGGAACAGCACCGTCGCGCTGCCAGGTCAGGCGGCCGCCACCGGCGTCCGCCACCGGATCATGCTCGTGGAGGCCGACCAGGCCGGCATGCTCGCCGTGGCGGACCTCGCCCGCACCGGACGGCTCCGCCCCGTCATCGAGGCCACCTTCGGGCTCGAGCAGGCCGCCAAGGGCCATGATCTGGGTGACACCGGCCGGGTCACCGGCAAGATCGTTCTTACCGTCTGAGTCAGACCGCCGCCAGCTGTGGAGGGACATCACCGTGTCCGGCCTGCCCCGTGAACTCATCGAACTCGTCGAAGCCGGCCCGCTGGCCCATCTGAGCACGATCAACGCCGACGGCAGCCCGCAGGTCAGCGTGATCTGGATCGGGCTGGACGGCGACGACCTGGTCAGCGGTCACCTGTCCCGGTACGCGAAGATCCGCAACATCGAACGGGATCCCCGGGCGGTGCTGTCCTTCGACGCCCCACGCCGGCCCGGCGTCTTCCTCAATCCGTACGCGGCGCTGCACACCCGGGCTGTCGTCGAGCCCAGCGACGACACCTGGGACCTGCTCAACCGCCTGGCGAAGGTCTACATCGCCCCGGACGCGGAGTTCCCGGCACCGAGGGGCCCCGGGTACACCGTCCGCTACCGAGTCGAACGCATCACCGGCGTCGGCCCCTGGGTGCCGTCCAGCGCGGCATCCGGCCCGACATCGTCGGCGTCGACGTCTTCGCACTGGCGACCGGCGTCGCGGCCATGACCGAACGCGGCCCCCTCGCCGAACGCCGCGATCACCTCCTCGACGTCGTCCTCGACGGCCTGCGGCTCGAGCCGGCCGCCCCCGCCCGCGCCATCGGCCCGGGCAGGCTCGACGAATGAGCGATCGATATCCGCCGATCGAGCCGTACGCCACGGGCCTGCTCGACGTCGGTGACGGCAACCACGTCTACTGGGAGACCTGCGGCAACCCCGCCGGCCGCCCCGCCCTCGTCGTCCATGGAGGCCCCGGGTCAGGCTGCTCGCCAGGCGCCCGGCGCTGGTTCGACCCGGACCGCTACCGCGTCGTTCTCGTCGACCAGCGCGGCTGTGGTCGTAGCCTCCCGCATGCCGGCGACCACGGCACCGTGCTCACCCACAAACACCACCGAGCATCTGCTGACGGACCTGGAGGCGCTGCGCCAGCACCTCGCCGTCGACGCTTGGCTGCTCTACGGCGCGTCCTGGGGATCGACCCTCGCGCTCGCGTACGCGCAACGCCACCCGGCCCGGGTGACCGGGATCGTCCTCGCCGGGGTCACCATGACCCGCCGCGCCGACATCGACTGGTTGTACCGGGGCGTCGCGCGGTACTTCCCGGCGGAGTGGGAGCGGTTCCGCGACGGCCTCCCGCCGGCCGAGCGGGACGGCGATCCCGTCGTCGGCTATGCGCGCCTGCTCAACGACGCCGACCCGGACGTGCGCAGACGGGCCGCCGACGCCTGGTGCACGTGGGAGGACGCGGTGATCTCGTTGGAGTCCGCCGGCCGACCCGGCGCGTACGGCGACCGGCCGGCGCGGGCCCGGCTCGCGCTGAGCCGGATCTGCTCGCACTACTTCGCCCACGGCGCCTGGCTCGAGGAAGGCGTGCTGCTACGCGACGCGTACCGGCTCGCCGGCATCCCGGGCGTTCTGATCCACGGCCGCCACGACCTGGGCGGTCCGTACAAGGTGGCGTGGGAGCTGGCCCGGGCCTGGCCGGACGCCGAACTCATCGGGGTGGCCGACTCCGGTCACACCGGCAGCCAGGCCCTCGGCCGACACCTGCGCGCAGCCCTCGACCGCCACGCGCACACGCCGACGCCCAGGTCGCTGGGAAGCCAGCCAGGCGGGTAATTCTCAACGTTTTCGCGCGGCGGCCGACGGCGCGTCGTCACGCCCCGGCGTCGGCGACGGTGATCTCGGCGCGGTTGGCGTAGAAAGCGACATAGCCGGCGATGTCGGCGACCGCCGGGTACGGCTGCTCATAGAACCAGATGACGTCGTCGAGGCGCGTTCCGTCCGGCGTCTCGACGCTGTGGTAGCTCGCATCGCCCTTGTACGGGCAGTACGTCGACGTCGTGCTGGGGCGCAGCAC
The DNA here is from genome assembly GCF_023242965.2 of Frankia sp. AgKG'84/4. Lineage (GTDB taxonomy): Bacteria > Actinomycetota > Actinomycetes > Frankiales > Frankiaceae > Frankia. The sequence continues at coordinate 2,873 of NZ_JALKFU020000073.1, read as the reverse complement.
GCCCGAGTCGACATCGGTGACGGGCAGGTAGTACGCCGGCGGGTAGTTCGCCTCCCGCAGCGTCAGGGCATCCTGGCTGTCGGCGACGACGTGCCCGGCGATCCGGACGACGACGCGGCCGCGGGTCGGCTCGACCGTGATCGGATGGTCAACGCCCGGTTCGAGAACCTGTCGCGACATCGCACGCCTCCTGAGCGCCGCGTCCGGTGCGCGGGTCACCGTCGAGGGTCGTCCACCTGACGAAGCCGGTCAAGTCCGCGGCCTCGATGGCATCGGACTCCGCCGGCGGACAGACCGGACACACCCGGCGGCGTGCTCGACTCCACCGCCGTCAACACCTACGACGTACTGCCCTGACCTGGGCGCGCCGAACTTCGTCGGCCTGCTGAGGTTCGTCACACCACGGCGTCGCTCTTTGGCCGGTCGTCAGATCGGGCCGTAGTCTGATTTTTCCCGACCCGGAGTGAACCGCGGAGGACGCATGGGCAACCGGACGGTGCTGGTCTCGGGCGCCGGCATCGCCGGGATGACACTCGCGTACTGGTTGGCCTGGCACGGGTTCCGGCCAACCGTGGTCGAGCGTGGCCTGTGGCAGCGCACCACCGGCAGCCCGGTGGATGTGCGGGGCCAGGCCCTCCAGGTGGCCGAACGGATGGGCGTGCTCGCGCGGCTGCGGGCCGCCGGCACGAACGTCGCGGAGATGCGGTTCGTCGACGGCGGCGGGCGCAGCGTCGCGCGGATCAACCTGCGGGCGCTGTCCCGGTCGACGGGCGGACGCGACGTGGAGCTCTCGCGGGCCGCGCTCGCCTCGATCCTGCAGGCGGCGAGCGCGGACCACGCCGAGTTCGTGTTCGGGGACTCGATCTCGGCGCTCGCGCAGGACGACCACGGCGTCAACGTGACCTTCGAGCACGGTCGGCCGCGAAGGTTCGACCTCGTCGTCGGCGCCGACGGCCTGCACTCGGCGGTGCGCCGCCTCGCCTTCGGACCGGAACAGACCTACCTGCGCCACCTCGGGCTCTACGCCGCGACGGTGCCGTTCGACGGGCCGACCAACCGCCCCGGCGAAGTGGTCATGCACAACACCCCGGGGCGGGCGGTCGCGCTGCAGCCCTCGGCCGAGGGACCGAGCGCGTTCTTCGCCTTCCGACGCCCGCGGCTCGCCGACTTCGACCACCGCGACATCGAGCAGCACCGCCTGCTGCTCGCCGCCGCGTTCGGCCGGGGTTCGTGGCGGACGCCGGAACTGCTCGCGCGGGCGTACGCCGCCGAGGACCTCTACTTCGACGCGGTCAGCCGGGTCAGCATGCCGACCTGGTCGACGGGCCGAATCACCCTGCTCGGCGACGCCGCGTCCTGCGTTTCCCTCTTCGGCGACGGCTCGTCACTGGCGATGGCGGGCGCGTTCGCGCTGGCCGAGGAACTGGCCGCGACGCCGTCGGACCACCGCGCGGCGCTGCGCCGCTATGAGGCGCGCCACCGCCGGCTCGCCGAACCCCGCCAGCGCGGCGCCGAGCAGGCCTCCCACCTGCTCATTCCGGCCACCTGGACGGGGATCCGGGCCCGCAACGCCGCCAGCCGGCTGTGGCCGGCTGCGGTCGCCGCGGGCTGGGTGGGCAGCCGGCTCACCGCCGGCAACCTCCCGCTTCCGGTGCCCCTGCCACCCCGCGCCACCAGGTCCACCGGGGCGACCACACCGAGCAGACCGGGCTGACCGGGCTGACCGGGCTGACCGGACTGACCGGACTCAGCGCGCCTCGGCGACGAGCACGCTGGCGTCCAGTTCGTCGGACGTGGTGAGCCGGCCGGCGAGGCCGGCCCGCGCGAGCGCGTCGAAGAGTAGTTCGGCCTGCCGCCGGCTGGTCTCCAGCAGCAGGCAGCCGCCGGGCGCGAGCCAGTCGGGCGCCCCGACGACGACCCGGCGAAGTACGTCCAGCCCGTCCGGGCCGCCGTCGAGGGCCAGCCTGGGCTCGTGGTCGCGGGCCTCCGGCGGCATCAGATCGATCGCGCCGGTCGGCACGTACGGGGCGTTCGCGATCAGGACGTCGACCTGACCCCGCAGCCGCGCCGGGAGCGCCGCGTACAGGTCGCCCTCGTGCACCTGTCCGCCGAGCCCGTCGAGGTTGCGTCGGGCGCAACGCACCGCCCGCGGCTCGAGGTCGGCGGCATGGACCTCGACGGCGGGCGCGCCGGGGACGGCGCCGCCGGCGAGGACCGCGACCGCGACCGCCCCCGACCCGCAGCACAGGTCGACCACCACCGTCGGGGCACCGACGTGCAGACGGTCCAGCGCCAGCCGGACCAGGAACTCGGTGCGCCGCCGGGGCACGAACACCCCGGCGTCGACCGCGATCCGCAGGCCGTGGAACTCGGCCCAGCCAAGGAGGTGTTCGAGGGGCTGCCCGGCCACCCGCTGTCGCACCATCGAGGCGAGTTCGACGGGCGTGCGCGCGGCGTCGAGCAGCAGCCTGGCCTCGTCCTGCGCGAAGACACAGCCCGCCGAGCGCAGCTCGCGCACGACACGGTCATACGCGGGCTCAGCGGGGCGCGATGCTGGAACGGGGTCGGTGGGTGGCACGGATACTGATGAGCACATGGGGACTGCCTTTCGGGACACCGAAGGGCGCCATCCCGCTCACCAGGCCGAGGCGAACCCCAGACGGCTGCGGGCGGGCGACGCCCACCCTGATACCGCGGAAATCGGTCCCACCTCCTCAGCTCGATCGTGTCGGGTCGCGCACACCGTACCAGCGGCCGACCCAGTCCCACCCGGCCGACCCAGTCCCACCCGGCCAGCCCAGTCCCACCCGGCCAGCCCAGTCCCACCCGGCCAGCCCAGTCCCACCCGGCCAGCCCAGTCCCACCCGGCCAGC
>NZ_JALKFU020001251.1 GCF_023242965.2 Frankia sp. AgKG'84/4 | reverse complement strand
ACTCGTGGGCGGCGCTCGGCGGCAAGGGCGGCGGCAAACCGGACATCGCCCAGGGTGGCGGCGGGACACCGGAGCTGGTTGCGGCCGCGTTCGCGAGGCTGCGCGGGCTGGTCGCCGAACTCACCGCGCGCTGAGGTGGCCGGCCGGTGAGCGCTGTGGCGGCGCCCCGCGGGGTGCGGGTCGGCGTCGATGTGGGATCCGTCCGGGTCGGAATAGCCGCGAGCGACCCGGACGGAATACTCGCGGTACCCGTCACCACGCTGAAACGAGATCGCCAAAAAAATACTGACATAGACGACCTTGTCGGAATCGTTCGGGACAGGCAGGCTGTAGAGGTCGTGGTGGGCCTGCCCAGGCAGTTGTCCGGGCAGGAGGGTCGCGCGGTCCAGCTCGTCCGCGAGTACGCCGATGTACTCAGTGTGCGGATCGCCCCAGTCCCCGTACGTTTTGTGGACGAGCGGCTGACCACGGTTGCGGCACACCGCAGAATGGCTGAGCGTGGCGTACGTTCCCGCGCCCGCCGCGGTCTCGTGGATCAGGAGGCAGCCGTGCAGATCCTCCAGAACGACCTGGACAGCCGCCGTCGCAGCGGTGGCGCGCCCGGCGTGGCGCCAGCGCCCTCCGACGGTGGAGTGGCCGGGCCCCAGGACGCGCTGTGACGGGCGGTCACCTCGACGAGATGCTCGGCGAGGAGCCCTACGGTCGGCGCCGCCCCCGACGTCCCGCCGACTCCCCCCGCGGGGGGAGTCGGCGCCGGGCCGCGGGTCGCTTCGACGACGAGCCCTATGCCGACGACGAGCCCTATGCCGACGACGAGCCCTATGCCGACGACGAGCCCTATGCCGGCGACGAGCCCTATGCCGGCGACGAGCCGGACCGGGGGTACGACGGTGGCTCCCACGAGGACCGTCGCCGCCGCGGCGGTGGGCGGGGCGGCGCCGGCTACGGCGACGCGGACTATCCGGACGCGGGATACGCGGACGAACGGTACGCAGACGACGCGTTTCCCCCGGAGGACGAGTACGCCGAGGACGGCGTCTTCGGCGCCGCAGGTTTCGACGATGACCCGGCCGAGCAGGCGCCGCGGCGTGCCCGCCGGGGCTCCAGCGCGGACGATGGCGACGCGGACGGTGGCGGTGCCCCCGGTGTCGGCTGGGATGACGACCCGCCCCCGGGGCGGCGCACGCGCGCCCTGCCGAAGCTGGTCGCCGTCCTGGTGGTCGTCGCCGCCCTGCTCGGGCTCGGCATCTTCGCCGTCGGCAAGGTCGTCGGGCGCATCGGCGGCGCCAGCAGCAGTGCCGCCGACTACCCCGGTATCGGTGGCGGCATCGCTGTGATCCAGATCCCGGAGGGCGCCTCCGCCCGGCAGATCGCGCAGAAGCTGCACGACGCGAACGTGACCGCGTCGGTCGCGGCGTTCGTCAAGGCCGCCGCGGCCAACCCGAAGTCGCTGGGCATCCAGCCGGGTACCTACCGGCTGCGCAGCCAGATGAGCGCCGACGCGGCGCTCGCCGCCCTGCTCAACCCGGCGTCCTCGGCGCTTTTCCGGTTCACCATCAAGGAAGGCGAGACGGTCCGGCAGGTGCTCACCGGCCTGCACGACCGGCTCGGCACGCCGATGGCGGAGCTGCAGGCCATCGCCAACAACCCCAGTCAGCTCGGCGTCCCCGCCTACGCCCCGACGCTGGAGGGCTACTTCTTCCCGTCGACCTACGACCTGGTCCCCGGCGCCACCCCGCTGCAGCTGATGACCTCGTTCGTCACCCGCTTCAAGGCCCAGGCGGCCTCGATCGACCTGGAGGCCCGGGCCGCCGCGCGCGGCATGAAGCCCGCCGACATCGTGACCGTTGCCTCGATCATCGAGAAGGAGGTCGCGAACGCGGACGAAGGGCCCAAGGTGGCCCGGGTGGTCTACAACCGGCTCAGCGACACCACCGGCGCGTTCCGCACCCTCGGGATGGACTCGACCACCCGCTACTCGGAGGACGAGTACACCGGGCCGCTGTCCAAGGCGCAGCTCAACCGGACCGACAACCCCTACAACACCAGGGTGAACCGGGGGCTGCCACCCGGGGGGATCTCCAACCCGGGGCTGTGGGCGCTGAAGTCCGCCCTGGCTCCCGCCGACGGCACCTGGTTGTGGTTCATCTCCATGCCACGCAGTGGGGTGACCGAGTTCGCCACGACCAAGGCGGAGTTCGATCGGTTGTACGCCCAGTACCTCGCCGAGGGCGGCAAGGAGTAGCGGGCGCGGTGGCCCTCGCGGGGTGCGACCGGTCGGGTCCGGTCCGTGGCGCCCGGGTCAGCTTCGAGCGGGTCGACTCCGACGGCTGCCTGTCCACCAACGACACCGTGC
>NZ_JALKFU020001250.1 GCF_023242965.2 Frankia sp. AgKG'84/4 | reverse complement strand
GGCGACCGCCGGCCCGCGAGGGCGCGGCGGCCTTGCGTCGACGCCGCCCGCGCACGAGCCGGTAGGCGACCGCGAACACGATCGCGAGGAACACCGCGAGCGCGGTCCACCTGATCTGACCTGCGGCCTCAGCGCGGACGCGGTCCCTGAGCAGGTGGAAGAGGGCCGCCGCGAGCGTCGCGCCCACCACCAGCACCGCGATGCCCGGCACCACGGAGACGTGCCGGGACGCGCGATGTCTCGCGGGCGGCGAGACCGTGACCAGTTCCCGTATTTCGATGAGTTTTCGGCGGGAGTCGTACCGGCCCCAGCCACTGACGAGTTCTCCGCCGATCAGCAGTGGAGTGGAAGCCGCGGTTCGCCGGATCAGCCGGCAGTCGACCTCTTCTTCGACGCCCGAATCACTCTCATCATCCGGCCGGCTCCCGGCGGCACGGAAAATTCTCAGCTGAAAGACCGTCGTCTGTAGATTTTCGCGACTCCGCAGGTCACCCCGCCGGGCGGAACGGCCGGACCGGAGAATCGTTCGAGGGCTCAGCAGCAAAGCCGCGGTACCCGCGGCGGCGATCAGCGGCAGGCCACGGAGAATCACGGGCAGGACCGCGATCAGCGCAGGGAGCAGAACACCGAGGACAACTGGTGCGGTGGACGGCGCCGCCCGGCTCGGGCCGGGCTCGCGCACCTCGACCACGCGCCCTTCGAAGCGCTCCGACGAGGATCCCCTGCGCCACCGGCCGGGTGGCTCCGCCTCCGCTGCCACCGCCCCGCCGCGGTCGGGGACGGTAGACAGACCCGCAACGGCAGCAGGGCCCGGCCGGGTGCCCACACGGCGACCAAAGCTCCAGGAACGATCTTGAAAGCTCTTTGGCACACTGCCCCCCGTTTAGCCACGAGCGCATAAAGTCCCAGGTCACCGCCCTTTTCTTGCGACCCGCCGGGCAGGTACCACAAGAAAGCGACAATAGGCTTTGAATGCGGCCGGCGCGGTAACTATACTGCCGGCACAAGGGGGTACTCAGACCGTGTCGCTGCGGTCTCGAGTCCATCGGACGCGGCGGGCGAGCCCGCGGCCCGTCAGGCACGAACTCACTAGCGACGGCGGCACGTTTCGGGGGAAGCACACGCTGCGGTTGGAGCTGTCATCAGCGAGCTTTCGAGTGGCAGCACGGACCAAGTACGCCCCGCCAGGTCGGGGCAGTTCTTCTTCCGTCATGAGCATGTATGTCGCGGGACGGTTTGAGGTCTTCACCATGCACCTACCTCGCGACCTGCACGGAGGGCCGACGACCGCTCACCGGCCCCGGAGAAGCGCCACCGCGGCGATCATCATCGGATTGCTCGCCGTCCTCGCGACGGTGTCGGTGGCCGCGGCACCAGCCCGGGCGGCGCCGAGCGGACCGTCCGCCGATCCCCCCTGGCAGTCGCGCTGCCCGATGCGGGTCTCCCTGGTACTCGACCTGTCCCCCTCCATGGGGGACAGCGCCGATCAGCTCCGTAGCGCCGCCAAGGACCTGGTGGACGCCCTGCGCGGCGGGCAGAACGTGGTCTCCGTCGTGACCTTCTCCGGCAGCTCCCGCGTCCGGGTGCCACCGACCGACGTCAGTCGGGACGCCGACCGCGCCCAGGTGAAGCGGGAGATCGGCAAGCTCAAGGTGGATGGCCTGTTCAGTTCCGGCGGCACGAACTGGCAGGCCGGACTCGAGACGGCCGCGGGGCTCTCCCCCCACCTCGTGATCCTCATCAGCGACGGCGAGCCCACCATGGGCACCCCGTCGGCCGGCCCCACCGCCGCCACCGGCCGCTACGCCAGCAATCAGCCGCTCGGTGCGGCGGTCGAGGTGGCGAACCGGCTGCGCGACAGCGCGGTCCGCATCGTCGCGGTGGGCATCGGTTCCAAGGCCAGCACCGTGCCGAACCTCGCGGAGATCTCGGGTCCCCGCGCCGGGGACGACTACTTCACGACCGACTCGTCCCACCTGCTGCGCGAGCTCTACCAGATCGTCAGTCGGGCCTGCGGCATCCCGGTCGGAGCCCTGCCGGGACCGCAGGGCAACTCGTTCCCCCTGGCGAAGACGCTGATCGCCGGCCTGCTCGGCCTCGTCCTGCTGGTCGGCGTGGGGATGCTGGTCGGCCGGTCACGCTCGCGCCCCGCCGCCCCGCACGCGCCCAGGTCCCGCCGTGCCAGCGCGCCGATCCCCGACCGGACCATCGATCATCGCCAGTTGCTGCCCACGGACGATGACGTGGCGGCGCCGCCCGATCGCGCCGCGGCCTCGCCCTCCGGTGCGTCCGAGGCGCCCGAGGCGCGCCTGGGCGCGGACGCGCAGGAGCCGCCGCCCCAGTGGGGGCACCCTGT
>NZ_JALKFU020001249.1 GCF_023242965.2 Frankia sp. AgKG'84/4 | reverse complement strand
GCCGAGATGGTCGCCGCACCGCAGGTCCCGACGCCATGACCGAGACCACCCCCACGGACCGGCCCGCGCCGCCGCCCGTCGAGCCCGGCCCGCCCGCCGAGCAGCCCGCCACCCCGGCCGGGGACGGGGGAAAGCGCCGCAGTGAGTTCACCACGCTGGAGTCGATCCCGGTGGCGAGCGAGGGCGGCGTGACGTTCGTGCTGCGGGTGCTCCCCGCGGCCGACCCGGACGCGCCGGTGGTGCTGATCATGCCGGCGATGGCGCTGAAGGCGAAGTTCTACCTGCCGATCGCGAAGGCGCTGCACGCCGCCGGCGTGTCGGTGGTGACAACCGACCTGCGCGCCCAGGGCGAGGCCCGCCCCGGCCTGCACGACCAGCCAACGTTCGGCTACCGCGAGCTCATCGAGGTCGACCTGCCGAGGGTGCTGGCCGCGGTCCGGGCCCGCTTCCCCGGCGTGCGGCCCCATCTGTTCGGGCACAGCCTGGGCGGCCAGCTCAGCCTGCTGCACGCGGCCGCCATGGCCGGCGACGAATCCGGTGAGATCGCCGGGGTGTGCATCATCGGCACCGGCACCGTCTACTGGAAGGCGTTCGGATGGCGGCGCTGGGCGGAAGCCCTGTACTCCATCCAGACGATCGGCCTGGTCGCGCGGCTGCGCGGCTACTGGCCGGGCGGGATGCTCATCGGCGGCGCCATGCCGGGGCGGGTGATGACGGACTGGGCGCGGCATTCCAGAACGAGCCGTTACCGTCCTGCTGGCACGGCCCGGAACTACGACCGTCTGTTGGCTGACCTGGACATTCCCGTGCTGGCCATCTCGTTGGACGCCGATCGGCTCGGGCCGAGATCGAACGTGGACTTCCTGTGTCGCCGGATGCCGCGGGCCCGGCTGGACCGCTGGCACATCACCGCCGCGTCCGGAGTGGCCCACCGCGACCATTTCGCCTGGGTGAAGGACGCCGCCGTCATCGGCCCGGCGGTGGCCGGCTGGATTCGTGAACGGCGGGTACCCGAGAAGGCTCCGGCATAGCGCACGGCGGCGACCACGGACGCCGCCGTGATCGGTTCCTCTCGTGCCATTCAAAACATCAATCAGGGGCGGTCAACGACCCTCTGGTTGCGATCCGTTCACCGCGCATACACCGACGCCTGCTGGAATTCTGCTGCTCGCAGACATCGAAGTATTCGGCTCCTGCACGGTTCGGGCGTCGGAAATTCATCGATCCGCCGTGATCCGGAGAGACCGCCCGGAGCCGGCACCACTCGGGACACGACGCCAGTCCGGTCGAAACCGCGGACCGTCAGGGGGAGCCAGTGAGTCGCATCACCGTCCGTAACGTCACCCGGCGCTACCAGGACACGACGGCCGTCGATGGCGTGAGCCTCGACATCGCCGACGGCGACTTCCTCGTGCTGCTCGGGCCGAGTGGCTGCGGCAAGTCGACGCTGCTGCGCACCATCGCCGGCCTCATCGCGCCGAGCGAGGGCCAGATCCTCGTCGACGACCGCGACGTCACCGACATTCCCGCCCGCGACCGCGACCTGGCGATGGTGTTCCAGAGCTACGCGCTCTACCCGCACCTCACGGTCGCCCGCAACATCGGCTTCCCGCTGCGCGCCCAGCGCCTCAAGCGGGCCGAGATCCGCACCCGGGTCGCCGAGGTCGCGCAGATCCTGGACCTCTCCGCGCTGCTCGACCGCCGGCCGCGGGAGCTCTCCGGCGGCCAGCGCCAGCGGGTCGCCCTCGGGCGCGCCCTGGTCCGCGACCCCGGCGCGTTCCTCATGGACGAGCCGCTGTCGAACCTGGACGCGCAGCTGCGCACCGCGACCCGCACGGAGATCACCGAACTGCACCGCCGGCTCGGCCGCACCTTCGTCTACGTCACCCACGACCAGGTCGAGGCGATGACGATGGCGACGTCGGTGGCCGTGCTCAACAAGGGCCGCCTCGAGCAGGTGGGCACGCCGACCGACGTGTACGACGCCCCCGCCTCCGCGTTCGTCGCGAGCTTCCTCGGATCCCCGCCGATGAACCTCATCCCCGCCGAGGTCACCACCCGCGACGGCCGGCTGCACGCAGTCGCCACGGGCGTTGATGTGCCGCTGGGCATCGACGTGCCCCAGCCGGCCGGCGGCGCGGCGGATTCCTCCGCCGGACGCGAGGTGCTGCTCGGCGTCCGTCCCGAGCACCTGATCGCAACGCACGCCGACGCGGCCGGCGACGACGCCGCGGTGCCGGCGCTACGCGGCAAGGTGCGCACCGTGGAGAACCTCGGCAGCGAGGAGATCGCCCACATCGTCATCGGTGCGGGTGCCGGTGGGGGTGGCGCCGCCGGCGACGTCGAGGTGCGCCTGCG
>NZ_JALKFU020001248.1 GCF_023242965.2 Frankia sp. AgKG'84/4 | reverse complement strand
GGTTTCCTGCGCAGCGCGGGTCGCCGCGCACCGTCGCCGCGCGCGATGACATTCGCCGCGCTCGGCGCCGGCGAGATGCTGCTCGCCCATCCGGACGACCGCCCGGCACACGCGCTGCTCGCCGCCGCCGTCGACGTCATCGGCCCACTGGGCACCAACCCGGCCTGGCCGTGGCCGGAACCGACGCTGCGTTACGCCAACGGGTCCGTGCCCGAGGCGTTGATCCTCGCCGGCATGTGCCTGCCGGACAAGGCGGTGCTCGCCGACGGCCTGCGCCTGCTGGCGTGGCTGCTGCGGGTCGAGACCCGCGGCGGGAACCTGTCGCCGACCCCCGTCGGTGGGCGCCGACCCGCCGGCGACCCCCGGCCCGGCTTCGACCAGCAGCCGATCGAGGCGGCGGCGATCGCGGACGCCTGCGCCCGCGCCCACGCCGCGACCGGCCGGCGCAGGTGGCTCACCGGCCTCGACCGCGCCCACACCTGGTTCCTCGGCGACAACGACAGCGCGACGCCGTTACTGAACCCCGACACCGGCGGCTGCTACGACGGACTCGAGGCGGGCGGGCGCAACCTGAACCAGGGCGCCGAGTCCGCGCTAGCCCTGCTCTCGACCGCCCAGCACGCCCGCCGCCTGCTCGGCTCGACGCCATGATCGGGCCCACCGTGTCCGCCGCCGCGGCCGGACCGGCCCGCGGCGAGCTGGTCACCCGACACTCGCTGGCCATCGCCCCGGACAGCACCCGGGTCGTCGCGAAGCTCTTCCTGCCCGGCGAGGAGGGCAGCGAGCCGCAGTCGCGCGCCGCCGGCATCGTCGACCGGGCGCTCGCCCTGCCCGAGGAGGAAGTCGACGGCCTGGTCGCGGGCCTGCTCGCCCGGTTCGAACCCCGCCACCTGGACTACCGGGGCATCCTCGGGCGCCACGCCGCGGTCCTCGCCTCGCGGGTGCGGGCACCCGAGGAGCTCTCCCCGGCGCGGGCCCTGCTGCTCGGCGCCTGCTTCACGGCCGAGTACGCGGTGGAGGGCGCGGCCGTCACCAACCCGTCGGGCGTGGCGCATCCCGACCAGTCCGGGCTGCCGCCCGGCGCGCTGCGACTGGCACTGAGCCTGCGCGCCGTCGGCGAGGGCCATCTGTCCTCGATCGGCTTCGCCGTCGCCGTGCTCGGCCCTGGGCCGGCGGTGCGCCTGGAACCGCGGACCGGGCCGCTCACCACCGGCGTCGCCGTACCCGTCGAATGGTCGCCCGCGCGGCTGCGCGCCGTGCTCGCCGACCACGGGCTCGACGACGAGGTCACCCGCGCCGTCCTGCTGGGCCTGGACCCGCCGCCACCCGAAGGCGAACCCGATCCCGACCTGTCGCGCGCCTTCGCGGGGGTGCCCGCCGACCTGCTCAGCCGCCCGCAGGCACCCGCGATCCTCGCCGGGATCCGCGCGATCGCCGGCTCGCTTCGCCGCGTCGAGTTCCCCTCGGACAGCGCGCTGGCACAGCGGGTGCTGTGGCCCACCGTCGCCAGCGAGAGCAACGGGATGGAGGACGCGCGTTTCGTCCGGTTCACCGCGGCCGACGGCAGGGTCGACTACCGGGCCACCTACACCGCCTACGACGGCACGAACATCTCCCCGCGCCTGCTCGTCAGCCCCGACCTGCGCGTCTTCACCTCCTCGCCGCTCGCCGGCCCGGCCGCCCGCAACAAGGGAATGGCGCTGTTCCCGCGCCTGGTACACGGCCGTCACCTCGCCCTGTGCCGCTCCGACGGCGAGTCGAGCGGCCTGAGCGCCTCCGACGACGGCCAGGTGTGGGAACCGGCGCGGGCGCTGCACGGGCCGCGGGTCGCCGCCGAGCTGCTCCAGGTGGGCAACTGCGGATCCCCGCTGGAGACCTCGGCGGGATGGCTCACCCTCACCCACGGCGTCGGGCCGATGCGGACCTACACCATCGGCGCGATCCTGCTCGACCTCGACGATCCGGGCCGGGTGCTCGCGGTGCTGCCCGAACCCCTGCTCGCTCCGGCCGGGCCGGAGCGGGAGGGCTACGTCCCCAACGTCGTGTACTCCTGCGGCAGCCTGATCCACGACGGACTGCTGTGGCTGCCGTACGGGATCGGCGACAACCGGATCGCGATGGCCAGCGTGCCCGTCGACCGTCTGCTCGCGCGCATGGTGCCCGCTGCTTGACCTCGTCCGCCTGACCTCGTCCGCCTGACCTCGTCCGCCAGGTGACGGGACGGGTGGCTCAGCCGACGGGGCGGCCGAGCACGCGCGCGTAGACGGCGAGGTAGTCGGTGATCATGCGCTCGGTGGAGAAGCGCCGCAGCGCCACGGCCCGGCAGGCGGCCCGGTCCAGCGCCGCCGCGCGGCCCACGGC
>NZ_JALKFU020001247.1 GCF_023242965.2 Frankia sp. AgKG'84/4 | reverse complement strand
CGGCCGGCCCGCGCCGACGCGCCGGCACCCGGCGATCATGACGCCGGCGGGCGGGCGGTCATCCCGGGGCTGGTCGACGCGCATGTGCACCTCGACAAGGCCTATGCCCTCGGCGCGCTCGAACGGCTCGGCGCGTTCGACGGGCCGGCGCCCGGCCTCGCGGCGGCGATCGGCGCGACCCGGGCGCTGCGGGCGACGATGGGCCTGGACGACCTGGTGCCGGGGATGCACCGGCTGCTGGCCGCGATGGTCCGCGCCGGCACCGTCGCCGCCCGGGTGCACGTCGAGATCGACCCGGCGCTCGACCCCGCCACCGTCGCTGTGCACCGCCAGGTCACGGCCGAGTACCCGGGCCTCACGGTGCAGCTCGTCGCCTTCCCGCAGAACGGCACGTCCGCTGATCCGTCGATGCCGGCGCGCCTCGCGCAGGCCCTCGACGACGGCTGCGAGGTCGTCGGCGGCTGCCCCTACGCCGACGACGACCCGCGCCGCCACCTCGACCTGGTCTTCGGCCTGGCCCGCGAGCGGGACCTGCCCGTCGACCTGCACCTCGACCTGACCGACGACCCGGGCGCCGCCCAGCTCGACCTCGTCCTGCCACTGGTCGAACGCGCCGGCCTGGCCGGGCGGGTCACCGTGGGCCACATGACGGCGCTCGCCGCCACCCCGCCGACCCGCCTCGCCCACTGGATCGGCGAGCTCGCCCGGCACGACATCGCGCTCGTCTCGCTGCCCACGACGGACCTGTGGCTCTCCGGGCGTGACCGGTTCCCGGTGCCGCGCGGCGTCGCGCCGATCCGTGACCTGCTCGACGGCGGGGTCCGGGTGGCGCTGGCCAGCAACAACCATCAGAACGCCTTCACCCCGGTCGGCGCCGGCGGGCTGCTGCGGGTCGCGTGGCTCGCCTCGCTCGTCGCGCACATCGGCGACCCAGCCGGCCAGGCCCGCCTGCTCGACGCGGTGAGCGCCAGTCCCGCCGCGATCCTCGGCCTCGGCCAGTGGGACGTCGAGGTCGGCGGCCGCGCAGGCCCGCCGGGCGGCCGCGTCAATGAGGGCGTTGACCGCGAGGGTCCAGGCGCGCAACCCCTCATGCCCGGTGAGCTCGGTGAACACCGCGGCCTCCAGGCAGCACGTGCTGGCACCGGCCAGCTCGTCGACGTCGAGCAGGGAGATGGCGAGCAGGCCGGCGAGGTGACCGGCGAGCATGAACAGGCGGAACTGCTGATGCGGCAGCAGGGGCGTGCACAGCAGATTGTCGACCACGCTCTGGTGATCGAGAACGCGGGCGGTGACGTCCGCCGGATCGAGCCGCTCGGCCTTCTCGATGAGGTCGGCGACCAGCCGGTCGAGGTAGTCCAGCTCGCTGTCGGAGCGGCGGTGGTCGAGTAGGTTCGAGACCCGCCGGCGGCTTTCCAGTTCCGGGTCGGGCTGGCGGCGCAGCCGCTCCGCCCGGGCCGCCACCGCCGCTTCACGCAGGTCGATGAGGGCGCCGCCGGCCTCAAGCGCGGCGTCGACGGCCGCGATGACCGGACGCGACGGAATCCCGCGGCTGGGCTGTTCGAGCTGCGCGATGTACTGGCGGCTGTACCCGGTCCGCCTGGCGAGCTCCTGACGGCTCAGGTCGCGTTCGCAGCGACGCCGACGGATCTCCGTCGGGAGCAGATCCTCGGCGGTGGCCGAATCATGCTGGCCTCGGCCCCGTTGCCGCATCTGTGACGTCCTTCCGCCTGGCAGAGGGCGCCTCCCGAGGAGGGAGGCTCAGTGGTCGTGCGCCGCCGCGCGCGCCGGCCGGCGAGCCGGCCGGGATTCACTGGTAGTGATCACATTACTCCATGATGCGCCCTTACGGGCTAGGGGTCTAAAGTCCCATACGCGAGCGGTCGCATGGGTTGCTCTCTGTAATCAAATGGGGAATTGATGATGGTGGTCATCGCCACCCGCGTTGGGTATGTCGCGCCCTGACGGTTGGCGGAGCGGTCGCTGCGGCGGCCACCGTCGAGCCATTATGCCTCCATTCTTGGGTTCTTGTTGGGAAACGAGAGTGATGTGACTGAACGGTTGCCGGAAACTCCGGTAATCGCCAGGAGATCGTCGTGGCACCAATTCCGGTAAGGCGGACTATCGCTGTGCCGCCGGGCCCGTGGCGCTTCGCCACGGTCTGTGGTTATCACCATGACGGGACCGGTTCGGGTCTGCCGGGAAACCATCCTGAATGACGATGTGCGGTGCCGGACGGGGCGCGTACAAAAGAATGGTGGATACCGGCCGTTCGGTGGATGCCCACACCATCAGGCTCGGCCGCGGCGACGGCGCCGGCTCGGTCGGCGGCGCCCCGCTGCCCGAGCCTGACCCGGTGGCGGGC
>NZ_JALKFU020001246.1 GCF_023242965.2 Frankia sp. AgKG'84/4 | reverse complement strand
AACACTCGGATCTTGGTGCGCCGCGGAACACTCGGATCTTGGTGCGCCGCGGAACACTCGGATCTTGGTGCGCCGCGAAACACGCTAGATCACAAAGTCCGCGTGGTCGGGTGGCGTTCGCGGTACCAGACGCCGACGATGGCGCCGCCGGTGAGGACGACGCCCAGGCCGATCAGCCAGGACAGCAGGGTGAACACGACGCCGATCTCGCCGTAGCTGCGCTCGTTGTCGACGATCGACTGGGAGAACAGCAGTCGGCTGCATACCCCGAGGCCGGTCAGGCCGATCGTGGTGAACACCGCGCAGGGCAGCAACTCCCGCCAGCCGGCGCGGCCGCGCAGCAGGAGCCAGGCTCCGCCCCAGAGGAACAGGCCGAGAGCGGCGGTGACGAGCAGGGCGTGGCAGAGCTGGCCGGCGACGGTGCTGGTGAGCACGGCGCCGGTGGCGGTGGTGCCGGCGAGGAAGGCGATGAGGCCGGCGAGCCATCCGAGCTGACCGGGCACCCCGCGCAGGCCCGCGGACGGAATTCGGAAGGCCCGCTGGTAGATCGTCTGCACGGAGCCGGCGAGGCTCAGCCCGCCGAGGCAGAGCCAGACCGCGCCGACGACGGTCCAGCCGGCCTGGGTGGCGCCCCCGCCGGTGTCCGGCGTGAGCAGCCGCTGCACGGCCATCGCGGCGTCGTGGTCGAGACCCATCCGCCTGACGATGATCTCCGCGGCGCCGCCGGGACGCAACGGGGAGACGGCAGCCAGGGTGATCAGGAACGGAAAGAACATCATCAGGATCAGGGCGGCGAGTATCATCGCGCCGTTGATCAGGTCGCCGGCCCGCAGCCGGCGGGAGAGGTCCTCCGCCGAGGACCCCTGCCACCTGCGCTGCGCCTTGGCCTGGATCTCCCGCGACCGGTCCCGCGCGCCGACGGCGACGCGCCGGGGGGCCGCCGGCGTGTGCTGCTCGTCCCCGCCGTCAGCGGGCCGGGGCCCCATGCTCCGACCGGGGCAGCAGGGCGGCGCAGGCGAGGCCGGCGACGGCGAGGATGGCGAGGGTGACCATGGCGGCGGCGTAGGCGTGGGTGGTCAGGCCGGCGACGAGGATGGTGCCGGCGATCGCGGTGCCCAGCGACGAGCCGAGGTTCGACACGCTGCGGGACAGGCCGGAGATCTCGCCCTGGCGCCGTTCGGGGAACGCCGACTGCACGACCGTCACCGACGGCGTCAGCATCATGCCGATGCCGATACCGCTGGTCAGCAGCCCAGGCGCGGAGGCCCACGGGTTCGTGTACATCCCGCCCAGGGTGATCAGGATGAGTGTGCCGACGGCCGTCAGCCCGAACCCGGCCATGATCAGCGTGCGCGGGGGATGGTGTCGGGCGAGGTGGGCGGCGGACAGCGACGTGGCGAGCAGGCCGACCGTGGCGGTGGTGAAGATCAGCCCCGTCTCGATGGCGTCGTAGCCGCGGACGACCTGCAGGTACGCGGCAACGGTGAACGAGGTGCCCATGAGCACCAGCCACTGCAGGTTCTGTGTGATCATGCCGAGGTTCGCGGCGCGGCTGCGGAACAGGCTCAGCGACAGCAGCGGTTCCCGGCCGGCGGCCTCCTCGGCCCCGGCCCGGTGCAGGAACCAGGCGAGGACGAGCGCGCCCGCGGCGAGCAGCGCGACGGTGAGCGTCAGGCTGTGGCTGGCGGCGAGGACACCCATCACGACCAGGGTGAGGCCGGCCGCCGACTGGACGGCGCCGACGGTGTCGAAGTGGCGCTGCGGGTCCGCCGGCAGCGGGTCGGTCACGGACCGGCTGAGCACGAGGACGAGCGCGACGATCAGCGCCTGGAAGGCGAACGCGGCCCGCCAGCTCACCGCGGAGGTGATCAGCCCGCCGAGCAGCGGACCGGCGGCCGCGCCGACCCCGCCGGCCGCCATGATCACGCCGAAGGCGCGGGCGCGGGACGTCGTTTCGGTGAACAACAGGGTGGTGAGGATGTAGACGGGTGGGATCAGCAGTGCAGTGCCGATGCCCTCCAGGATCGAGTTGCCGAGGATCAGCACGCCCAGGCTCGGCGCGACGGCACTGATGACCGCGCCCGCCCCGTAGACCATGAGTCCGGTGCGCAGGCACCACCGGCGCCCGGCGAGGTCGCTCAGCCGCCCGCCGGGGATCATCAGGGCGGCCATGACCAGCAGGAACAGTGTGATGACGAGCTGCACGCCCTGCACGGTCGTGTTCAGGTCCGCGCTGATGTCGTTGATCATCACGTTCATGTTCGAGCCGGCGAAGCTGCAGATGAACTGGGCCAGCGCGAGCGGTGCGAGCACGCGGCGGCCCGCGACGGCCGCGTCAAACTGATCGCCGCCACCGCCGAGG
>NZ_JALKFU020001245.1 GCF_023242965.2 Frankia sp. AgKG'84/4 | reverse complement strand
CGGGTGGTCCGCGCCGCCGGCGCGCTGCCGGTGCACGTCGCCTACGCCATCCCCGCGCGTGACTGCGGCGGCCAGTCCGCCGGCGGGATCGCCGACGAAGCCGGCTACCGGGCCTGGATCGCCGCGTTCGCCGCCGGCATCGGCACCGGGCCCGCCGCGGTCATCCTCGAACCGGACGCCCTCGCCCAGGTCGACTGCCTGTCCCCGGCGGCAGCCGGCGCCCGCTACGCCATGCTGGGCTTCGCCGTCGACCAGCTCACCGCCGTCGGCGCCGAGGTCTACCTCGACGCCGGGAACGCGAACTGGCACTCGGTCGCCGACACGGCCGCCCGCCTGCGCCTCGCCGGGGTGGACCGCGCCCGCGGGTTCGCTCTCAACGTCTCCAACTTCGACGAGACCGCGGACGAGACCGCCTACGGCGACGCCGTCGTCGCCGCGCTCGGCGGCGGCGCCCACTTCGTCGTGGACACCTCCCGCAACGGCCGCGGGCCGGCTGCGGGCAACGTCTGGTGCAATCCGCCCGACCGCGGTCTGGGAATCGCGCCCACCGGGCAGACCGGCGACCCGCGCGCCGACGCCTACCTGTGGATCAAGGTGCCCGGGGAGTCGGACGGAGCCTGCAACGGTGGGCCGGCGGCCGGCCAGTGGTGGCTGGACTATGCCAGGGGCCTCGCCAGCCGGGCGGCCTGAGCGACGCTGCGCCGCCCAGGCGCCCCGGGTGCCCGCGGCGCCGACCCCGGACGTTTCCGCAGCGGCTTTCGGGGGCGTTCGCGGTGGCCTTCCCGACCGTTTCCCAGAGGGCGGACCCGTGGGCGGTGGGAATGGTCGCCGCAGGGCCAGGCGATGACCTCAACGCCCATTCCATCCGTCTACGGATGATCGTTCGCTGGGTTATCCACAGGTCTTTCCCGAGGCTGGATCGGCGCCGGGTCGTGGTGGATTCTCGGAGCATGACCACTTCGCTCTCGGCTCTGACCTCGCCGACCCGACCCCCCGCCGCCCGCGCCTACCCGGGCCTCGACTCCGCCGTCGCGCTGGCCCGGCGGCAGGGCGGAATGATCACTTTCCGGCAGGCGATCGCCGCCGGTCTGACCCGCGGCCAGCTACGCCAGCTCGTCCAGTCCGAACAGTGGGGCCACCCGGTCCGGGGAGCCTTCGTCGTGCCCGGCACGGGCCGGTCCGCCCTCGCCGTGCCCGGTGCGCGGCCCACAGGCGCCGGTGACGAGGGCGGGGCGGGTGCGGGCGGTGAGGTCATCGCGATCATGCCGGCCCGTGCCGCGCTGGCGGCGCGTGCCCGCGCGGCGCTCGTCGGCCGGCCGAAAGCCGTCGTCTGCGGCGCCACCGCGGCGGGTCTGCTCGGATTTCCCGCGGTCGAAACGGAGGGCCGGGCCGAACCGGTGCACCTGATGCTGCCGGCGCGCCTCACCCGGGCGCAGCCGCGCGGTATCCGGCTGCATTTCACCGACCTTCCCGCCGGCGACCGGATGATGCTGGACGGAATCCCGGTCACCGCGCCCGCGCGCACGCTGGCGGATCTGGTGCTCGCCGCCTCGTCCCGGGACGCGGCCGTCGCCGTGATGGACGCCGCGCTGCGTAGCCGCGTCGTGGCGGATCTGCGGGCGGCGCGCCGCGCGGCGGCCGGCCGGCGCGGATTCCGCGCGGTGCACGGGTGGTGGTCGCTGGCCGACGGGCGGGCCCAGTCGGCCCTGGAGTCCAGGCTGCGGCTGCTGCTCACCGACGCCGGGCTCGCGCCCAGCGAGCTGCAGTGGCCGGTGACGGACGCCACGGGCCAGGTGGTGGCCCGGCTCGACCTCGCCTGGCCCGCACACCGCCTCGTCGTCGAGGCCGATACCTGCGACGCCGTGGGTTCGGCCGGCGCCCTGCACCGGGAGCGTCAGCGCGGCAACCTGCTCGCCGCCCATGGGTGGACGGTCCTGAGCTTCGGCGCGCTCGACCTCGCCTGGCATCCGGGCCAGATCGTGGCAGCCGTCGAGCGGGTCCTCGCCGGCCGGGAGGAGGTAACCCCACGGGCCTCCTGATCACGGCCGCCATCAGGCGAAAGGCCGCCACGCCTTGTGACGGGGAGTACATTCCGAGCCCCCTGGACGTCCCGCGCCTACGATCCGGTGCATGACCGTTCCATCGGCCGGAATGTCGCTGGCTGCCGACTTTCCGGAGGCCACGCGCGCCGAGTGGCAGAAGCTCGTCCTCGGTGTCCTGCGCAAGTCCGGCGCGGCGACCGAGGCGGTGACGCCCGAGGGTGCCGAGGGCCTGTTGACCACGCCCACCTACGACGGTCCGCGGATCCGCCCGCTGTACACCGCGGACGACGCGCCCGCGACCGCGGTCGGCCTGCCGGGCCTGGCGC
>NZ_JALKFU020001244.1 GCF_023242965.2 Frankia sp. AgKG'84/4 | reverse complement strand
GCCCCTGCCGGTCGGCATCCCGATCCGGCCCGGAACACCGCTGCCCCCCGGCATCGTCCTGCCGCTGACCCGGGTGGACCTGGACCCGTCGGGCCAGCGGGGACCCGAGGCCACGCACGCTGCGCCGACCCACACGACACCACCACCGGCGCCACCGCGGACAGACCGGCGGAGCCGGCCATTGACAACGATCCCGCTGCCCCGCCGACTACTGAGCGTCGCGGCCCTGACCGCCGCCGCGCTGACGCTGTCCGGTCCCACGGTCGCCCGGGGCGCGACGCCTTCCCCGCTGTGGCCGCGGGGCGTCGACGTGGCCTCCTGGCAGCATCCCGGTGGCGGGCCGATCAACTGGAACGCCGCCCGCGCCTCCGGGCTGAGCTTCGCCCTCATCAAGGCGACCGAGGGCACGGCATACACCAACCCGTTCTTCGCCGCCGACCGCGCCGCGGCGACCAGGGCCGGACTGATCGTCGGGGCCTACCACTACGCCCGGCCGACCGCGGCCATCTCCACCGCGGTCGAGCAGGCCCGGCGCTTCATCGCCGTGACCGGGCTGACCCGCACCGCGGGCCACCTCGCACCGGCCCTGGACCTGGAGGACAACGGCGGACTCGATCCCGCCGCACTGGCCGCCTGGGTCCACGCCTTCCTGGAGGAGGTCGAGTCCGAGACCGGGCGGACGCCCATCCTCTACACCTACCGCTCGTTCTGGACCGACCAGATGGGCGACTCCCACGACTTCACGAAGTACCCGATCTGGTTCGCGATCTACAACAACCAGGCGACCCCGGGCGTCCTGCCGGGCGGCTGGCCGAACTGGGCGCTGTGGCAGTACACCTCGGGCGGCACGGTGCCCGGGATCGCCGGCGCCGTCGACGTGAACGTGCTGTGCTGCACGACGACCGCACTCGCCGCCCAGGCGGACGGGACCCGCAGCGAGATCCAGAAGTGGCACGCCGGCGCCGGGCTGGTCGCGCTGGCGCTCGGCGCGCCGATCGGGGTCGAGAACCCGGCCGGCGGCGGCGGCCGCTGGCAGCAGTACTCCAACGGCCTGGTCTTCTGGTCGGTGGCGACCGGAGTGCACGCCCTGTGGGGCCCGATCGCGCCGAGGTACCTGGCGGTCGGCGGCTCGAACAGGTTCCTGCACCGGCCGGTGAGCGACATCGAGAACACCGTCGCGCCCGGCGGACAGCAGGCCCGCTTCCAGGGCGGCTGGATCTACTGGCATCCCGCCACCGGCGCCCACGTCGTCAACGGTCGGATCCTGCAGACCTATCTCGGCCTCGGCGGCTCGGGCTCGGCGCTCGGGCTGCCCACCTCCGACGAGTACTCGGTGCCCGGCGGTCGGCAGAGCGACTTCCAGCACGGCCGGTTGCGGTGGGACGCGGTGACCAATCAGGTGGCACAGGTTCCCCTCGGCTAGCGGAACCGGGTGCGCTTCGAGCTGGTCCCTGCGCACGGCCTGGTCGCTGCGCACGGCACAGTGCCCGGATTGCCCGCGCGGAACTGCCGGCCGCGCTGCCGACCGGTCGCTTCGGAGGAGTCGGTGCCCGGATTTCCCCGCCATGATCGGTCGGAGGGTCCCTGACGGCGACACGACCGAGAGCGACCAGGCAGGGGTGACGAGGGCGCGCGGCGGGTATCGCACCTGAACAGCGGACGGTAGTCATCTGACTACCAATGAGACGCAGGACCGCGCGGTGCGGGCATCGACCCGCCGCGACCACATGGTCGCGCCCGTCCGCCCCGGACGTCCGCCATCACCGGGGCGAGACGGTTCTCCGACCGAGCGGGGCACCGGCGTCGAACGGGGAGGACCAGATGGCAGGAAACCGGGCTGCACGCCCGATGAGCGGTTGGCTCACCTTCGCCGCCGTCATCATGTTCATCGTCGGATTCCACAACATGATCTACGGTATCGCGGCGCTACGCGACTATGCGGTGATCGTGAACAACCTGACCACCGGCGACACGAACGTGATCTACGCCGACCGGAACTTCTGGGGCTGGATGTGGATCGCGTTCGGCATCGTCGAGATGGCCATCGCCGTCGGGATCTACCTGCGCAACGAGGCCGCGCGCTGGGCCGGCATCGTGATCGCCTCGCTCAACGCGATCGGCCAGCTGGCCTTCATGGCCGCGTTCCCGGTCTGGTCGGTCGTCATCATCGCGATCGACATCCTGGTGATCTACGCCCTGCTCACCTATGACTCGGCCCGTACCGGCACCGGCTACCAGGAGCCCTACCCGAGTGACCAGCCCGGTGTCGGCACTCCCGCCGGTCGTGCCGCGGGCGTCGGCCGCCACGCCGAACACGCGACGGCGACACCTGGCGGCGCCACTGGCCCCGGCGGACCCGCCGGCGGCTACGG
>NZ_JALKFU020001243.1 GCF_023242965.2 Frankia sp. AgKG'84/4 | reverse complement strand
GCCCGCCGCCGAGCGGGAGGCGGCACAGCTACGACCCGCGCCGAGGGCCGCCGAACCCGGCCGCGCCGCTGCCGAGGCCACCCTGCCCGAACTGTTCGAGGCTCAGGCCCGCCAGGCACCGGACGCCATCGCGCTGACCTGGCGCGAGGTCTCCCTCACCTACGCCGAGCTGGACGCGCGGGCGAACCGCCTCGCCCACCTGCTGCGCGGGCGGGGCGTCGGCCCCGAGTCGCTCGTCGCGGTCGCGCTCGCCCGCTCCGTCGACCTCGTCGTCGCGCTGCTCGCCGTGCAGAAGGCCGGCGGCGCCTACCTGCCCATCGACCCGGCCTACCCGGCCGAGCGGATCTCCTTCATGCTCCGCGACGCCGCCCCCGTGTGCGCGCTGACGACCGTCGACGTCCGCGCGGCGCTGCCCACCCGGACCGGGGTGACGACGATCGCGCTCGACGACCCGCTGGTCGCCGCCGCGCTGGCCGGGCAACCCGCCACGGTCCCCGGCCCGCACGGGCGGGCCACGGCGGACAACCTCGCCTACGTCATCTACACCTCCGGCTCCACCGGAGCGCCCAAGGGCACCCTGATCCCGCACCGCAACGTGGTGCGCCTGTTCGCCGACACCCGCCGCCACTTCCACTTCGGCGACACCGACGTGTGGACGCTGTTCCACTCGGCATCGTTCGACTTCTCCGTCTGGGAACTGTGGGGGCCGCTGCTGCACGGCGGCCG
Organism: Frankia sp. AgKG'84/4; assembly: GCF_023242965.2. GTDB lineage: Bacteria > Actinomycetota > Actinomycetes > Frankiales > Frankiaceae > Frankia. Next base: position 1,648 of record NZ_JALKFU020001243.1, on the reverse strand, counting down.
GCTCGTCGTCGTCGACCACGAGGTGTCCCGCTCACCCGAGCAGTTCCTCGACCTGCTCGAACGCGAGTCCGTCACCGTCCTCAACCAGACCCCGTCGGCGTTCGCCGCCCTCATCGACGCCGACCGTGATGGTGCCGACCGTGATGGTGCCGACCGTGATGGTGCCGACCGCGAGCTGGCGCTACGACTGGTCATCTTCGGCGGTGAGGCGCTGGACACCGAGCGGCTCACCCCCTGGTTCGACCGGCACGCCGACGACGCGCCACGGCTGGTCAACATGTACGGGATCACCGAGACCACGGTGCACGTCACGTACCTGCCGCTGGACCGGGCGAGCGGCGCCGCGCGGCGTGGGATGATCGGCGAGCCGATCGACGGCCTGCGCGCCCGTCTGCTCGACCGGCACCTGACCCCGGTGCCGCCCGGCGTGCCCGGCGAGATCTACGTCAGCGGCGCCCAGCTCGCCCGCGGCTACCTGGGCCGGCCAGACCTGTCCGCGATCCGTTTCGTCGCCGACCCGTACGGCGCTACCGGCGACCGGATGTACCGCACCGGGGACCTCGCCCGGCGCGGCCCGGACGGCGACCTGGAGTACCTCGGCCGGGCCGACGACCAGGTCAAGATCCGCGGGTTCCGGATCGAGCCCGGGGAGATCGAGGCGGTCCTCGCCGCCGATTCGGCGGTGTCCCGCGCGGTCGTGCTCGCCCGCACGGACAGCGCAGGCCGCGACCGGCTAGTCGCCTACGTCGTCCCGGCGCCCGTCGTCCCCGTGTCGTCCCACAGCGATGACCCGACGGCGCCGACGGCGGCGACGGCCCCGTCGATGACGGCCATCGATGCCCTCGACGGGGCGGCGCTGCGGGCCCGGGTCGCCGCCGTGCTGCCCGACTTCATGGTGCCGGCGGCCGTCATCGTGCTCGACGCGCTGCCGCTCACCGCGAACGGCAAGCTCGACCGGGCCGCCCTGCCCGCCCCTGACCTGGCCGCCCGAGCGTCCACCCGGGCGGCCCGCACGGATCTCGAGCGCACCCTGTGCGCGGTGTTCGCCGCGGCGCTCGGCGTCGAGCTGGTCGGCGCCGACGACGACTTCCTCGCCCTCGGCGGCGACAGCATCATCGCCATCCAGCTGGTGAACCGGGCGCGGCGCGACGGCGTCCGGATCACCCCTCGGGAGGTGTTCGTCCACCGGACGCCAGGCGCGCTGGCCGCCCTCGTCGACGCCCGCACCGCCGAACCGCCGGCCACCGCGACCGGCGCCTCCGAGCAGGCGCCGCGGATCGCTGGTGCGATCGGTGCGATCGGTGCGGACGGGGCGGTGGTGGGCTCGGGCGACGAGGCGATCGGGATCCTGACCCCGCTGCCGATCGTCGGGCGCCTCGCCGCGTGGGGCGGCCAGATCCGCCGCTTCAACCAGGCGTTCCTCGTCCGCACGCCGGCCGGCATCGACGAGGCGGGGCTGCGCGGCGCGGTCGGCGCCCTGCTCGCGCACCACGACGCGCTGCGTGCCCGGCTGCTGCGGCCCGCCCCGGCCGTGTGGCTGCTCCAGATCGACCCTGCCGCTCCAGCGGCCGCCGGCACCTCCGCCGACGCGGCCGGGGACGAGCTGCTGACCCGCATCGACGTCGCCGGGCTCGACGGGGGCGCGCTG
>NZ_JALKFU020001242.1 GCF_023242965.2 Frankia sp. AgKG'84/4 | reverse complement strand
GCGCGGGACAGCGCGAGGGCCGCCGACTCCGGGGAGGAGTAGGACGGCACCGAACCGCGCGCGGGGCGGCTGTCGGCGTCCGCGACCGTGAGCGCGGCGGGGATGCCGTCCTGGCCGAGGTAGTTGGCGAGGACGGGAAGGCCGGTGTCGGCGGCGACCGCGCGGATCGCCGCGCCGAGGCGGTTCTCCTGCGCGTGCGGCGTGACCAGGGCGAGGATCGCGTCGACCTCGCCGCTGGTCGCGACCGTGCGCAGCGTCGCGTCGAACAGGTCGGGGTCGGCGAGCGGGCCGAGATCGACGGGGTTGGTGGCGTACCGGTCGCCGACGAGCGCGGCGAGCGCCGCATGGGTCCCGGCGGAGAGCACGGGAACGTCGAGTGCGTAGGTGCGGCACGCGTCGGTCGCCAGCGTTGCCAGCGCGCTGCTCGTGCCGACGACGCCAACGCGGCGCCCGGCGGGCAGCGGCTGGTGGGCGAGGAGCTGCACGGCGTCGAAAAGCTGGTTCAGCGTGTCGACGCGCACCACCCCGGCGCCGCCGAGGAGCGCGTCGACACCGCCGTCGGCGCTGTCCTGACCGCTTTTCAATGCGACGACGGGTTTACCCTGGCCGAGTTCGCGGGCTATGCGCGCGAACCGGGCGGGATTTCCAAGGCTCTGCAGGTGCAGCATGATGACGTCGGTCCGGGGATCCGACCGCCAGTATTCCAGCAGGTCGTTTACGGAAATGTCGGATCGGTCGCCGGCGGACACGAACGTGGAGAATCCGACCGCGCGACGGGTGGCGTCCGCGAGAAAACTTCCCGCCAGTGCGCCGGACTGGGTGAACACGCCGACCCGGCCGGCGGGCGCGGCGCCCACGGCGAAGGTGGCGTGCATCCGGACCGACGGGGCGGTGTTGATGACGCCCATCGCGTTCGGCCCGACGAGTCGTAGGCCGCCCTCGCGCGCGATCCGGACGGTCTCGGCGAGCAGGGCGCGCCCCTCGTCGCCACCGTCGGCGAACCCGGCCGACACGACGATGGCGGCGCCCACGCCCCGGGCCGCGCAGGCCCGCAGGACACCGACGACGTCGCGGGCCGGCACCGCGATCACGGCCAGGTCGATCGGCTCGGGCACTTCGGTGACGTCACGGTAGGCATAGACGGAGGCGACGTGGCTGGCCGCGGCGTTGACGGGATACACGGTGCCGGTGAAACCGTCGGCGAGCAGCCGCCGGAACACCTCGTGGCCGACCGTCCCCGGTTCGCGGCTGGCGCCGATCACCGCGACCACCCGGGGGTGCAGCAGCCGCTCGATCCCTCGCCTGTCGTGGGGCCGGTCGGCCTGGTCGGCCTGGTCGGTCTGGTCGGCCTGGTCGGTCTGGGAGCCACCCGGGGCCGCCGGTCCGGACGGGGAATCGGCCACCAGAACCCTCCTGCCACTGAATCATGCGTCTCTGGCGGCCATCCGCAGGCATGATCGTTTTAATCGTAGTACGCGTCGCCATCGCATGCCGTCCGGCGCCCGGCTGTCGTCCGGGTGCGGTGGACCGGGTCCGGCCGGGGCCGGGGTGGTTGTCTGGCGGATGGGCAAACAGTGTCCGGCGAGGGGGATCGATCCGGCACCGTGGCGCTGTGCGTCTTCCGCAGTGGTGGGCTGATGGTGCGTGATGCCCCCCGCCGCCGGGAAATCGTCCGGCTGTGGATCCGTCGGCGTTCACCTACGACCCGCCCGCGCCCCGCCCGTGGCTCGCGACCGGCGAGGTCGCCGCGCCGTCGCTCGCGGGCGTGCTTGGCCGAGGCGCTGCGTCCCGCCATCGCGTCGGCGTCGGCCATGTCGATCACCGCCATGTCGATCACCGCCATGTCGATCACCGCCATGTCGATCACTGAGGTGGGGTCGCGGCCGATTTCAGGTCTGGATGCGATGATTCCCTTGCTCTGGGTAGCTGCTGGCGGCGACTCGGACATTGTTGTGACGAAGGCCACATTCGCTTTTGACCTTGACTTCCGGGGGGTGCAACGAGGCGGTGCGCCCCGTAGCGATAGCCCAAAGGTGTGAACGTAGTTGACCGGCCGTTCCGGCCTGGCACGCCCATGCGGGGCGGGCCGCCCGGGGTGGTCACCGGACTGGCACCCACGGATGGGAAGGTCACGTGCAGAAGATCGATGACCGTTGGGTCATCTCCGCGGGTGACCTCGTTGACATCGTCGAATGTGGGCACCGGGTCAGGCTCACCCACGCGCTGGCGGCCGGCCTGCTGATCGCGGACGCCTCCGGCACCACCCCAGACACCGCCACCCCAGACACCGCCACCCCAGACACCGCCACCCCAGACACCGCCACCCCAGACACCGCCACCCCAGACACCGCCACCCCAGACACCGCCACCCCAGACACCGCC
>NZ_JALKFU020000072.1 GCF_023242965.2 Frankia sp. AgKG'84/4 | reverse complement strand
CAGGGTGCAGGCGACCGTGATCTGAAGAAATTTCTGAACGGCGATGGATGAGGGCCGAGAACATCTCGACAAGGCAGATCTAACCGCATCCTGCGCAGGATTAATCAAAAAATGAGCTGGCATGACACGCCCCCCGATGGCGTCACATTCAATACCTGGCCGGCCCGTCTGATGAGACAGACGGTGGGTCCAGTGGTACACGGGAACCCTAGCATGGATCACGGCGATCCAGCCGTGGGGCCGCTGCGGAATCTGTCATCACGGAGGCCGGTGGGATTCGGGAAGGACAGCCGGAAGGCGGGAAGAGGAGTGCGGACTGTCGTGCTGCCGACCGTGCCGAGCGGATCGTTGAACGTACGCTGCGAAGTGTCGTGACGCCCGGCGGGCGGCACGCGCCGGGGGATTGTTGCGGGTCAGGTCCTGGGCTGAGGGTGATGGAGGCTTTACATGCGACGTCGAGCGGTCCGGGCCGCCGTGGCGGTCGTGGTCGGGCTGACCGTGGTGCTGGCGGCGTGCGGTGGGTCCTCGAGCCTCGACCGTGCTCCGTCGGCAGCGGAGTCGGCAGCGGATTCGGCGGTGCGCGCGAGCCCAACCTCCGCGGCGCCCGCCGGTACCGCGCGGACGGTGGAGGGCGCGGGCGGCGGCGTCGGCGGGTCGGCCGCGGTGCGGCGCTGTGCCGCGGGTGACCTCGATGTCGCGTTCGGGCCCACGAGCGTCGCCGAGGGGGGTCAGCGGCAGCGGCCGATCATCCTGACGAACCACACCGCGGGCGGCTGCGCCATGACGGGATTTCCCGGTGTGGAGCTGGTCGCCGGGAACGGCTCCCACTACTTCGACCTGGTCCGCTCCTCGATCGTGCGGCCCGAGAGGATCGTGCTGGCACCAGGTGGCACGGCCCGCGCCACCATGCGCTATCTGCCGGTGCGGCCCGGGGACGCGGGTGCGTATGACGTCGTGCGGGTCCTCGTCACCCCGCCGGACACCACCACGCCGACTTCGCTGCCCTGGGACGGCGGGCCGGTGCTCGACCAGTCGGGTGCGACCCATCCGGGCACCTACATTCTGGCGCTCACCGCGGACTAGCGCGCTGCTCTGCCGCGTCCTCCGACCGGAGCTCGGAGCTCTCCGCGGGGCGGGTTCGAACTTCAGTGTCCGTATTTCTGGACCGGGCGGTATGATATTCCAGTCATGCTGGTTGGCGATCGGTGCCGTGATCCGCCCCTGCACGTCGGCACCCGGGGGGCCGGACCCGTCGGCGGGAAGCCGACGCGCCTGGCGGCGTCCACCCGTTCGTCCAGATCGAAAGGCGGCCCCACATGACCGGCCAGAGCACACCCACTGCCGGCGACACGGTGACAGCTGACGACACGGTGACAGCTGACGGCACGCTGAGAGGCGACGGTCCGGTGGGCCCGGGCGGCGCACCCGCCGGTGCGCACCGCGCGGCGGACGGCCTGGCGGCCCGGGTGGCCCGGCTGGAGGCGGAACGCGAGGTCCTGCGGACCTTCACCCGCTCCTTCCGGCTCGTCGATCAGCGTGCGTACGACTCCGTCGCCGAGCGGTGCCTCACCCCGGACGCGGAGCTGGAGTTCGGGCTTCCGACGCCGCACCGGCTGCGCGGCCACGATGAGTTCACCCGCCACCTGCGTGAACGGGTCGCCCCGGCGTCGGAGATGGTCGCGCACGTGCCCGGACTCGCGGCCGTCGAGTGGGAGCGCAGTGCCCAGGCCACCCTGACCGCCTACGTCACCGCCTGGCACTGGTTCAGCGCGCGGGCCCGTCTGGGCGCCCTGCGCCCCGCCGACTGGACCGCGGTCGGGTTGGTCGAGGACGTCTACCGACGCCACGACGGGCGCTGGCTCATCGCCCGCCGCCGCGTCACGCCCGCCGCCGGGTTGGTCGCGGCCGGCTCACCGCCGCCGGCACCCGCTGGCCACTTCCGCTGACCCATCGGCGAGTACCGGACAGGAGGCCCCATGCACAGCACTCCCAGCAAGCCCGCTGGCGGGGCAACGCCCACCCGCCCATCAACGTCCGCGGCGCCGGCGGCGGAGCTCAGTGCTGTCCTCGACCGCCTGGCCGCCGACAGCGCGATCCGCCGCACCTATTTTCATTTCTTCCGGCTCAGTGACCTCGCCCAGTACGAGCGGCTCGGGCAGCGCTGCTTCACCGCCGACGCGTCCATCCAGTACCGGGTCATGCCCGGCCCACCGCAGCGTTTCGCCGGCCGCGACGAGTTCGTCGCATTCATGGTCGCCGGCCGGCCGCCGGGGGGAGCCGCCTTCCGGCTCGCCAGCCCCACCGTCGCGCACACCAGCGCGCCGGCGGACATCGACTGGAGTTCCGGGGAGCCTCGACTCACCGGCTACGCCACGGTCTGGCACTGGGCGGCGACCCGCACGGTCAGCGGCCGGCACCGCCCGGCGGACTGGACCACCATCGGCCTGGTCGAGGACACCTACCGCCAGGACGGCGGGCAGTGGCTCATCGCCCGCCGCCGCGTCAGCCCCGCGGCCGGCCTCGTCGCCACCGGCGCCGCGCCGGGCGGGGGCCGTCGCACGGACCGTTGACGCGATCCGGCCGCCATTACGATGGCACCGTGAGCACAGTGCGGGCGCCCGCCGCCCGGACGGCCTCCCGTGGGCGTATCGACAAGCGGCAGGCGATCCTGGACGCCGCCTTCACCGTCTTCGCCAGCCAGGGCTACGAGCAGGCCAGCGTCAAGAACATCGCCGACGCGGCGCACGTCGCGAAGACCACCGTCTACAGCCATCTTGAGGACAAGGAACAACTGTTCCGGCTGGCGATGGCAGCCGCGGCCGAATCGGTGCTGGCCGCCAGCGTCGATGTCCTCGACCGGCTGCGCGCCCCCGGCGACGACCTGCGCGCGGCATTCGAGGACGTTGCCCGCGCGCTGCTCCAGGTGTGCTGCGGCGAGCGGTCCCGGGCGCTGCGATGGCTGACGTACGGGCAGGTCGCCCGCTTTCCCGACCTCATCGACACCGTCCAGGGGCGGACCTCCGTGCATCTCGCCGAGGCACTCGCCGACCGGCTCGCCCGACTGTCGCTGACCGGTCGGATCCGTACCTGCGACCCGGCCCTGGCCGCCGACCAGCTCCTCGCTCTGCTGACCGGCCCGGCGGAGACCCGCTCGCGGATGGGCACGCGTGAGATACCCGTCGAGGAGATCGACGTCCTGGCCCGGTCCGCGGTCGACACCTTCCTGCGCGCCTACGCGGCCGAGAACTGAGCCGCCGCTCACCGCGTCTCCCGAGGCCGTCCGTGCCGCCGACGGCCGTCCGTGCCGCCGACGGCCGTCCGTGCCGCCGGCAGACGTCCGTGCCGCCGGCAGACGTCCGTGCCGTCGGCATCCCCTTGAGCATCCGAGGTCAGGGGCGCGGGCGGCTGCCGGGGCCGGGTTCGAGGCGCAGGCGCGGGCGGGGGCCGAGGTCATGTCCCTCGTCGCAGCTCAGGGTGAGGTGCACCGGGGCGCCGCAGTCGGCGTGGCGGAGCAGCGCCGGCGGGCCCTCGGGGCCGGCGAGGTGACGGTCGCCCCAGGTCAGGAACGCCGCCAGGATGACGACGAGCTCCCGACCGGGGCCGTGCAGGCGGTACTCGTGCCGCGCGCGGACGCCCTCGTCCCGATAGGCGACCCGCTCGAGCAGGCCCGCGTCGGTGAGGCGGCGCAGGCGCTCGGACAGCACGTTGCGGGCGATGCCGAGATGACCGGCCAGCTCGTCGAACCGGCGGACGCCGCTGGCCACGTCACGCAGCACCAGCAGGGACCAGCGGTCGCCGACGAGCGCGAGCGTGCGGGCGATCGAACAGGTCTCGCTGTCGTAGGCGGTGAACGGCATCACCACCGCAGCGTACGCGGATAGGTTGCGTTCTGAAACCCAGCTGCCCTAGCGTGGGCGCATGACGACGCTGCCCGATGCCGGCACGACAGCAGGTTCCGCCGCGCACCTAAGCGCGGAACCGGTGGGTGATCCCGCGCGGCAGCGGACGTTCGCCTGGGAGGACCCCGGCGAGATCGCGGCCGCCGGCGCCGGCCGCAGCGGAGCGGAGCTGCTCGCCGCCTGGCAGGCCGGGACGCTGCCCCCGCCGCCGGTCATGCGGATGCTGGACTTCGACGGCGCCACCTTCGGCGAGGGCAGCGCCGCGTTCCAGCTCACGCCGCGGGAATTCCACTACAACCCGCTGGGCACGGTGCACGGCGGCGTCCTCGCGACGCTGCTCGACTCCGCCTGCGGCTGCGCCGTGCACAGCCTGCTGCCCGCCGGGGTCTTCTACACCAGCCTCGACCTGACCCTGAAGTTCCTGCGCCCCGTCACCATCCAGACCGGGCAGATCACGGCCGAGGCGAGTGTCACCCACCTCGGCCGGCGCACCGCGCTCGCCGAGGGCCGCCTCACCGACGCTGCCGGCCGGCTCTACGCCACCGCCGTCAGCAGCTGCCTGGTGATGCGCCCGGCCTGACGGCGTGGTTCGTCTACGCGCATCGAGGAGATCGACGTCCAGGTCATGAGGCTCGCGACCCTGTGTCCTTACGCTGATCGGCTTCTCGAAGCCGTGGGCGCCGCACCACATCATCTGCGAGGCCTGCCACCTTGGCAATGATCTCGAACCCGCCCGCGAGCTGCTCCGCTCCGCCAGCTACACGATCTTCCCCGCAGGCTACGACGACTACGCCTACCGCTTCTAGGTAACCGTCTCCGTCGTGGGCTCGCGGAGACCTACTGCGTCGTGCCACGGGGTGAACATCGCCTGGCCGACGATCGCGCCGTCGTACTTGGAGACAAGCGAGAGGCCCTCGCCGGGCGAGATGGTGGCGCGGAGGTCGTCCACGAGGTCCGCCACGACCTCGCCATGCTCACCGCCGAACGCCCGCATGATGACGTCCCGCGCGGGCGCTCGGTCATGGGCCCCTTCATGGCGAAGATTCACGCGCCGGACGTAGGGAAATCTGGCGAGGACGGCAACCTGTTTCTCGGCCGGCGTGCAGCAGCGAAACTTTCCTGAACCCACGTGATTCCCGCCGGGTTCAGGCCGGTAGGAGCGTGAAGCGGACGGGTTCTCGGAGGACTGCGGCGGCGGCGGGGAGGTCGGCGCGGCGGGTGGCGAGGGTTGCTTCGGCGAGGCGTCGGGGCAGGGCGGTGCTGAACTTCAGTCCGGCCAGGGCCTCGTCGGTGACGTGCGGTAGGCAGAGGCGGCTTTCGAGGTGCGCCGTCGCGGACTTCCACAGCTGCGGGGTCAGGTCGGTGCGTAGCCGCAGGGAGGCGGCGGTGGTGGCCTGGAGTGGATCGGCGAGGTCGCCGAGGCTCGCGGTCAGGGTGCGGTTGGCGTGTGTCCCGGCCCAGGTCCACCAGCGGACGTCCGTCAGGTCGGCGGCACGGACGATCATCGTTCCGCCGGGGTGAACGGCGTGGAAATGGTCGGCGCGGACGGCCGCGAGCCGCTCCTGGGCGCGGCGGGTGAGGGGGACTGCTGGGTCGGCGCCGAGGAGGACCTCGCGCATCGCTCTGGTCATCGTGAAGGACACGGACCCGTCGCTGGAGGTCAGCCAGCGGGCCCGGCCGCCACGATCGGCGGGTTCAACGAAGCAGCGCCGGCGTTTCCAGTCGATGTGGGTGACGCGCCAGCTGCGGCCGGCGAGCAGGAGCATCCGCGGGCCCTCGACCTCGTCGGTGAGCAGGACGGGGTCGGTGCGCCCGATCTCGTCGCGGCCGGACAGGACGGTGAACTCGGGTGCGGCGGTGAAGACCGCGGTCAGCTCGGCGAAATGGCGGTGGCCGAACCTGCGCTCGGCCTCGGGCCCGATGAACAGCATGCCGCCGTCGGAGTCCAGATATCCCATGCGGACGAGGTGTCGCACGAGGGGCTCGGCGGAACGGTCGAAGGGGGCGAGCCCATTCCATTCATCGGCCCATGTCTGGTCGCCGACCCGGTTCTCCTGCAGACAGGAGGCGAGCAGTTGCTGGGCGACGATGTGGCGCGGTTCCGGCGGGGGAACGACAGGCTCTACCCAGCCGCGACCCCAGAGCAGCAGGAGCCCGGCGGCGTGGACGAGGGCGTCTTCGGACAGGGCGAGGAACAGGCAGTTGCGGGTGGTACCCGGCCGCCGACCGGTGCGTCCGAGGCGTTGCAGGAACGAGGCGACCGTCGCCGGGGCGTTGATCTGGATGACACGGTCGAGGTCGCCGACGTCGATCCCGAGTTCGAGGGTGCTGGTGGAGACGATCACGCAGTCCCGGGCCTGGGTGAACGCTTCTTCCGACCGGCGCCGTTCGTCGACCGACAGCGAGGCATGCGAGAGAAATGTTGTGACGCCGAGGGACCGCAGCGTCTGGCCCAGTTCCTCGACCGTCTTTTTGGAGTCGCAGAAGACGAGGCGTTTCTCGCCCGGGTGCAGGGCCGCGAGTACCTTTGCCGCGTTCGACACCGAACCGACGAAATCCAGCTCGATCTCGCCGGCCGGTGGTGCGCCCCGCGTGGCAGCAGCCTGCGCCGAAATGGCGAGGGGCGGGCTGGAGGGCCCCCCGGGCGGGGCCGCCGAGAGGCCGGGGGCGATCACCCGGGCCGGGCGGTGGCCGGCGCGGGAACCCTGCAACCAGCGCACCAGCTCCTGTGGATTCCCAACCGTCGCCGACAGGCCAATGACCTGTAACGCCGTACCGGCATCGATGATGCGTCGCAGGCGTTCGAGGACCGCGAGCAGGTGCCAGCCGCGGTCGTCGCCGGCGAACGCGTGCACCTCGTCGATGATGATCGTGCGGACACCGGCGAAGAAGGCGCGATGGTCGGTGCGGACGCTGACCAGCATCGCTTCCAGCGACTCGGGCGTGGTCAGCAGAACGTCGGGGCGTTCGCGGCGGATCCTGTTCCGGCGGCTTTCGGGAATGTCTCCGTGCCAGACGGTGGCGCGGCGGCCGAGCCAGCCGGTGTAGGCGTCCAGCCGCGGCGCGAGGTTGTTCAACAGCGCCTTCAACGGACACAGGTAGAGGACGGACGTTCCCTGCCAGTTCTCGGCCGCCATCCGCGACAGCACGGGAAACGCGGCGGCCTCGGTCTTCCCCCCGGCTGTCGGCGCGAGCAGCAGCGCGTCCGACCCGGCGAGCAGCGGTTCCACGGCGGCCTCCTGCAACGGCCGCAGCCCCGGCCATTGCAGGGTGTTCACGATGTGGTGCAGCACGACCGGGTGTAACAGGTCGACGACGTCCGTGCCATCGGTGGGCGCCGGTGGTTCCGGTTCGGTCACCCCAGATCCAGGTCGACGTCATCGGCCCTGGTGACGGCGGCGTTGCGTTCCAGGTCGCTCATCTCGGCCGAGGTGATGGTCAGCGGGTAGTCGCGGCGCGGGTGGAAGTCGTCGAACTGGTCGACGCGGTCGAGGACATCGCCGACGAGTTTCTTCAGGAACAGCCGGGGCGCGACCCCGACCTTCCCACCGAGACGCCCGGCGACCGCCCTGGCCAGATGGGCGAGGTAGGCATCGTCGACAAGAACTCCGATGCGCGCCGCCGCTTCGTCAGACGTCCCGGCCGTGTACAGGCCGCGGACTCGGCCGCCGAGCTCCACGAGCGACGCCTCGGTGAACCCGGTCAGCCGCAGCTGCACGGCCCGCGGATTGTCGAACTTCGGGTGGACGGTGAAATCGGTCGCCAGCCGCTGCGCGAGCGGCGCGAGGCGCGCCGCGCCCTGCGGCCCGTCGTAGAAGGCCGGCGTCCCGGTGATGACCAGGAACAGCCCCGGGAACCGGCCGCTGTGCACCTCGTCGATGAGTTGCCGCAGCGCGTTCAGGGCCTTGTCCCGTGCGTCGGAGCGCACCCGCTGGAGAGTCTCGACCTCGTCGAGGACGACCAGCAGGCCGCGAAAGCCGCTGTCGCGCAGCACCAACAACAGCCCCTGGAGGAAACCGAGCGCCCCGAAATGGTCCAGGTCGCCACGCACGCCGGCGGCGCGCCGGGCGCTTGCCGCGACGTGCGGCTGCCCGCCGAGCCAGGCGAGCACGGCCGCCGCTGTCGCCTCGTCGCCGGCCGCGAGCGCGGCCCGATATCCGCGCAGCGCGGCGGCGAACGCGGGTGCGGTCCGGCCGACATCGGCGAGCCGCCGGTCGACCAGCTCGGCCACGGCCCGGTCCAGCGCCTCGGTGTCCTCACCCGTCGCACTGTCGGTCGCGAGGACGTCCTCCTCCAGTGCGTAGAACCAGCCGTCGACGACCTGGCGCAGCGCGCTGGGTGGGAACGTCGCGGTGGTCAGCCGTTCGGTGAGACGACGGTAGACGGTCTCCAGTTTGTGCAGCGGGGTTTCGGTCTCCGAGATCTGCACCTCGGCGAGGGCAAGCCCCGCCTTCTTGGCACGTTCGGCGAGCCAGCGGGTGAAGAACGTCTTCCCGGCGCCGTATTCGCCCCGGACCGCCTTGAAGACCGAGCCGCCGGCGGCGACCGCGGCGATGTCCTCGGCGGCTGCCTGCTCGAACCGGTCCAGGCCGACGGCGAGCAGGTCCAGCCCGGCCGCGGGAACTGCGCCACGGCGCAGCGCGTCCAGCACATCTCGCCGCCGCGCCGCGCTGACGCCTTCGCCGCTCATGGCCGATTCCCCGTGCCCCGCGGTCTCCCCGTGCCCCGCGGCCTCCCCGTGCCCCGCGGTCTCCCCGTGCCCCGCGGCCTCGCGGCGCGGCCGATCACCGGGGCAACCCGAACTGCTGGCGCAGCAGGTCGACGTTGAGCCGCAGCGTGTGGCCGTCGTCGAGTTCGTCCAGCACCGCATAGTTGTCGATGTTGAAAAGCCGGCGCAGATTCACTGCGAACCCGCTGGCCCGCCGGGGGATCTCGCCTGCCCGCTCGGCGACGACGAGTGTCGCCAGCGTGCCGTTCGCGGCGAGCAACGCCCGTACCGCCGCCTCGACCTTGTCCACCGAGAGGGGCCGAGCCAGCCCCTTGAGCTGGGACCGCAACAGCTCCGAGGCCATCAGCCCGGCGACGAGCAGGTCGACCGCATCGTCGCGTCCAGCGGCAGCGGAGGAGGCCAGCGGCCCGGAGCTGTCAACGGGTGCGGCGGGGCCGGCACCCGCTTCGGCCGCGCTGGCGGTCTGCTGGGGCAGGTCGAACAGGGCCGGGCCGCTCTGTTCCTCCGTGGGCCTGCGGCGCCGACGGGGAAGGTGGGCCGTCTCCGCCACCGCGGCGGCAACCCCGCTACCGGCGGCGCGCGCGCCGACCCTGACGGTGTCGCCGCCGAGGCGGGACATCACATCAGGACCCTGCAGGGACCACCAGCGCGGGCGCTGATCGGGCAGCGCGCGCCAGCCGGGTGGCAGGTCCCGGCTCGCGGAGGTCGCCGAGAGCCGGAACGGCAGGAAGGCCAGCACCGGGACGGTCACCTCGGCCGGTGACGCCCCGCCGTGGTAGCCGCCCTTGCGGCCCAGGTAGTGCAGCGTCGGATCCCACAGTGCGACGATGCGTCCGCCGGGCGCGAGCACCCGCGGCCCGACGAGCTCCACCTCGCCGTCGCCGGCCGTGGCGTCGCTGGCGGCCGGGACCCGATGCCGTGCTGATACGGCGTCGGTCGCCGCCAGCTCCGTCGCGCCGTGGTCGATGACGTGGCCGTGGTCGCTGGTCACGATCACGATGCGGTCGGCGTTGCGGGCGTAGGCCAGCACCGCGCGCAGCCTGCCGAAGTCGGCCAGGCTCCAGCCGTCGTCGCGTGGTCGACCCTTGTGGAGGGTGTCGTCGACGGTGTTGATCACGACGGCGACCAGTGGAGTCTCGGAGGCCAGCGCCTGGGTGAGGTCCTGGTCGAGCGGGGCGCCCGGTACGCCGGCCAGCTCCGCGTCGTGGAACAGCCGGGCGCGGTGCCTGCCCCAGCGCGGGTGCTGCTCGAACGCGGCCTTCTCCGTGGCCTTGTCGCCGCTGGTCAGCCTGCCGGCGAGCAGCGAGGTCCGCGAGGTGGCGGTGATGGTGGGCAGCGCGGCGACCGCGGCCCGCCGCCGGTCGGAGCCGGTCGGCTCACCCGCGGCCTGATCCGCGCGGGCAGCGCCGAGCGGGTCGTACTCCTGCCAGCGGTCACGGCGCAGCTCGGCGGCGAGCTGGGTGGCGACAGCGGCGCTCAAACCGTCGAGCACGACCAGCAGGGCCCGCCGCCCGCCGCGGGCGGTCACGACCGGCGCGACGACCCGGTCGAGGATCTCCTCGACGAGCAGCGGCGCACCGGGCCCGGGCACACCGACCGTCCAGTCGGCGAGCAGCCGCGCGAAACCCGCGTCGAGGGCACGCCGTCGCCTGGCCGCGACGCGGAACAGGTCCCCGTACACCGTGCCGACCGCGGGCGCCAGCTCGCCGCTCGCCAGGTGGCTGAGCGCGACGTCGGCCCAGGCCGAGTCATCCAGGTGGGCGTCGAGGGCAGCGGGCAGGGTCATCGGCCCGCCCGATCGGTTCCGGCTCGCGCGCGCCGCGCCAGGTGGGGCGGGTGGGTCGGCGCGAAGCGAACCGGTGGGCTGGGTGGCGAGCCAGCCCACGACCCGCGCCGCCATCGCCGCCCGCTCGACCTCGGCACGGTCGATGCTGGCCAGCAGATGCGCGCGCAGTGAGCCGACGGCGGTCACGACGTCGTGCGCGGCGGTCGCGAGCAGCGCGCGGTCGACGCCGGACTCGGCGGACACCAGGAAGTCGCGGATCGTTGTCGCGACGAACAAGAGCCGATGGTGGAACCCGGTGCGTAGCAGGTCACTCGCGGCGCCGGCGGCCTGCCCGTCGAGCTCGTCGAGCAGGCGCTCGGCGGTGTCGAGTAGGGCCGGGATCTCGTCATCCGGGTGCAGGGTGAGTGACGTCGCGCCGGGGGTGAGACCGAGCCGGCTCGTACCCGGGCGCGTCGGCGCGAGCGCGGTCGCCACGACCTCCCGACTGGCGTCGGCGAACGCGCGCATCGCCGTCTCGTCGAGCCGGGCGTCGCCGAAGTAGCGTTCCACACGAACCTTGGCCCGCTCGACGGCCGCGGCGTCCACGCCGGCCGGTCGGGCGGACGTGTTCGGGTCTGGCCCGGGCCACAGACAGTCGCACACCAGGCCCAGGGCGAGCGCCCGGTCGCCGTTGCCGGCGGTGACCAGGGCGAGCAGGGTCCGCCCGGCGCGTCCGGTGCGCTCACCGAGGTAGGCGGTGAGACCGGCACGCTCGTGGTCGCCGAGCCGGCGAAACGCCTCGGTGGCGGCGGGGACGGTCGTCCAGCGCAGCATGGTGGCGATGTCGAGGTCGGCGGCGCCGAGACCGTACTCGGGCAGGCCGAGCCGGACGGCGGCGAGTTCGGCGAGCGCGTCCTCGCGGCTGAGCAGTCCACCGGGCCGGCGCGGCCAGCCTGCGGGTGGACGGGCCTCCAGGAGAGCCTGGACGACCCAGCGATCCTCGGGGGCGCGCAGCCGGGGGTCGGTCCGGGTGGCGCCGAAGTCCTCCAGCACCGCCGCCCACGGCTCGATGACGTCGACCCGCTGCTGGTGGACCTGCGCGAGCACGGTGTCGCCCAGCCGCTCCTCGTCGGCGTCGGTGAGCAGCACCAGCCAGCCGTCCTCGACCGGCTGGCGGGTCCAGCGGGTGAGCTCCTCCAGCACCGCGAGTGGCGACACGCAGGCCACCACCCGCACGGGCCGGCCGCCGACGGCCAGCTCGGTGGGGGCCGGCCAGTCCGGCTGGGCCCGGACCAGCAGGACACGCGGCTGGCCACCGGGGTTGGTGTGGGTGGCGCGGTGCAGCCTGCCGACCCGGCCCAGCACGACGGCCGGGGTCACCCGAGGAACGCCGGTGCCCGTGCCGCCCGCCGTGGTCTCCGGGTCGGTCACGGCGTCGGCCGCCAGACGATCTCGATCTCGCCGGGCCGGTCGCCGACGTGGGCGCGCAGCTCGGCCAGGGCCTGGTCCAGGTCGCCGGCGCGGACTCGCCACTGCCGCTGCGTCCCGGTGTCGGTGCGGCCGTCCCGGTCCGTCTCCGTGCCGGTGGGCAGGCCCGGACCGCCGTCGGGGAGTGGGAGCCGGACGCTGTGCGCGGTCGGCCGGGGACCGGGCACCAGGGTGGCGCTGGTCGGTGGCTGGACGATCGGTGGCGTGATGATCGGTGGCTGGACGATCTGCGGCGTGGTGGCGGGCGGCTTCGACTCGCCAGGCCTGACGGCGGTCTGGGTGGCGCGGCGGATCAGCGCGGTCCCCCGGGCACGGGCATCGCCGAGCACCGTGGCCAGCGGGCTGATCGCGTTCTCGTCGGCGGCGCCGACGGCCCGGATCCGATCGAGGATCTCGCGGGCCTCGGCCTGGTACGGCTCGGGCAGGCCGGCGACGACGCCGAACGTCTCGTCCCAGGGCGCCGTCCTGATCGCCGCGGTGACCTTGGTGGCGTGGCTCATGCTGACCAGGAGACGCTCCGAGGAGCCGGCGAGGTCGGCACGCGCGAGGCGCGCCACGATCTGCGGGCCGGCCTTGGCGTCGTCCAGGGCCGAGAGCACATCACGGGCGGCCCGTGCGGTGCGCAGCCGGCCGCCGGTGGTGGCTTCGCCCGCCGGCCCGGCGGCGGCGGTGCCGGTGTGCGGATCAAGACCGAGTTCGACCGCGTGCGCCTCCAGGGCATCGACCAGGTCCTGGCTGGCCGTCCAGCGAAGCCGTGCCTCCGCGACCAGCTCCTCGGTGAAGGCGCGCAGCAGCCGGCCCCTCAGCAGGGCCGGAGGGCGCACCCCGAACAGCGCCTGGGCGCGTTCGCCGGCCTGCGCCCATTCGGCCGGGTCGGGCAGCGGCTGCTCGCGCAGCGCCATGTCCTTGGTGATCGCGCTCAGCTCGGGCGGCGGCGTCAGCAGCCCGCCGTAGCGGTACCAGGCCCGGTCGGTCTGCTCGGCAAACGCGGCGACGACCAGGTGCGCGACGTTGTCGTCCAGGCCCCGCGCCCGCGGATCGTCGATCCAACGCAGCAGATCGGCGACCCGCAGCTCGCTGGCGCCCGAACCAGCGGCGCCCGAACCCGTCGAGCCCGAGCCCAAGCCCGTCGAGCCCGAGCCAGCCGCGCCAGAGCCAGAGCCCGGGCCGGCGTCGAGTGCGGTCTGGGCGGCGCGCCGGGCGAAGTGGTCGACCCACTCGCGGCCCAGTTCGAAGCGCACCTCGTGCATCACGCCGAGCCCGAGCGCCGGGGCGATCCGCCGCACCGGCCCGCGGTCGCCCTTCGCGACCTCAACGGACCCCCCGTCGGCTTCGGCTGCCCGCGTCACATAGCCGAGGACCAGCTTGAGATCGGCGAGCTTGACCGGCACACCGGTCTGGTCGGGGTCGAGATCCGGGTGGCCGGGGAACTGGTCGGCGAGCAGATCGCCGACGAGCCGGCGCGCCGCGTCGCGAAACGACGCCCCGAGCGGCAGCGTCGGATTCAGCCCGGGCCACAACGACCGCAGATGGTCGTGGAAATCCGCGGTGACGTCGTGTTCGTCCTTGGAGGTGAGCCCGTAGGCCGAGCGCAGCGTCGTCTTCGTCTTGGTGAGCAACGCGTCGTGACGGCTTTTCAGGACGCTGCGGGCCCGCTGCCGGTCATCGGCGCTCAGATGCTGGGCGTGGCTGTCGAACCGGTGGCCGCCGCCGGCGAGCAGGTGGTCGAGGCGGACGAGGATCCCCAGGTCGGTGAGGCGTGCCGCGGTGAGATCAGCCGGAATCCAACTGACGGTCCGATGCTGGACGCCGGAGCCGCGCAGCCGTTCGATCCGGGCCCTGGCGTTGACCGGCGGCTCGCCGGCGTCGTCGAACGGGTAGTCGATGACGAGCCGCCAGGACTCCGGGTCGAGGGGGGCGAGCTGGTCGTCGCGTAGCTCCGCGCCGCGCAGGGAGGCGAAGATGACCTCGGCGGAGCGCTTGCTGCCGCGCCAGACGAGGTCGAGCCGGTCCCCGAAGGCGTCGCCGGTGACGGTGACCCCCAGTTCGTCGACGAGGATGCGCCGTACGAGAGCCCGGCGGTTGCCGGCGCTGTCGTAGCCGACGGCGGAGTTGAGGATGCTGTCGACCTCGACGCCGACGAGTTCCAGGCCGACGCCCGGGTCGCCGCCGTCGACGGGCAGGTATTTGATCTCGCCGAACTGGCCGGCCCACCGCTCGATCTTCTTGCCGACCTGACCGGCCTCGCCGCCCGGGATCGGACTGGTGATGCTGCCGTGGTTGAGCGCGGACAGCCGCCGCGGGGTGAGGTTGTGCAGCGCGGGGACGCTCGGGGCGAGTGCCGAGAGCAGCAGCGTCTTGACCAGCCGGTCATCGGCGGTGAACCGGCGGACCTTGGTGGCGAGCAGCGGGTCGACCGCGGCGCCGGTGGCCTGCGCGCGGCGGACCTGGGCCAACGCCTCCTCGTCGAGGCTCTCCGCGTCGAGCAGGTAGGGGCGCAGCCGGCGGCCGTAGAGCTTCTGCGCCGCGTCGAACTCCGCCTTGAGCACGTCGGTGAACGGTGTGTCGGCGCCCCGGGTGATGACGTCCCACAGGTCACCGAGCGGGACGACCTGGCCGAGGCGCAGGTCGCCGCGATGGTCGACGAGCAGTTGGCGCATCAGCTTCAGCGCCGTCCGGTTGCGCTGCAGCGCGGAGGAGACGTGCACGAGGGTG
Organism: Frankia sp. AgKG'84/4; assembly: GCF_023242965.2. Taxonomy (GTDB): domain Bacteria; phylum Actinomycetota; class Actinomycetes; order Frankiales; family Frankiaceae; genus Frankia. The sequence goes on along the minus strand of NZ_JALKFU020000072.1, from coordinate 799 downwards.
TCCATGAACGCCGGGCTGAACGGGTAGGACAGCCGGAACGCGTCCCGGTCGGCGCCGATCTGGGCGCTGCCGCCGAGCATCGTCTCCCACACCTCGGCGCGGACCTTCGCCGTCGTCTCGAACGCCTTTGTGATCGCCGCCGCGGCGTCGGCGTTCCGCGGCTTCAGCAGCCGTCGGTTGGCGATCAGGGGGAGGTTGCGGTCCTCCAGAATGATTTTGTCGAAGCGGCCGTCGGCGAGAGTCAGGACGTCGAGGAAGCTCAGCCGGACGTCCCCGGCGACCTGCTCGCCGACCAGCTCGCGCAGGTCACGCTGGCGGGCGATGAAACTGACGATCGGAACGGCCCGGGCGCCCAGCCCACCCTCGACGAAGTTCGTGACCTTCTGCACCTCGCGGGAGACGAACGCCTGGTCACCCATGTTGTTCGCCAGCCACAGGATCAACTCGTCGAGGAACAGGATGACCGCGTCGTAGCCGAGGTCCTTGGCGTGCCGGGCGATCTCGGCGAGGCCGGCGTCGAGGGAGATGAACCCCTCGGCGTCCTCGCGCAGATCCCGATAGGTGTGTGCGAACCAGGTCGTGAGCAGGTCGGAGACCAGCCGGCGTCGCGCGGCCGTGTCCCGCGCGGCCGGGGCGAGCGCCGCGTCCACCTCGGCCGCGGTCCAGGAGCCGTCGTCTCCCCACTCGTCCGGCTCGCCACCGGCCAGCCCGCCGCTGTTCGGCCCGGCACTGTTCTGCCAGCCGCTGTAGGAGGCGGCGCGGTTCAGTTCGGCGAGGAACGTGGCGTCACCTGCCTTGG
>NZ_JALKFU020001241.1 GCF_023242965.2 Frankia sp. AgKG'84/4 | reverse complement strand
GCTCAGCGCCGCACCGGACACCGGCCTGCCCGCCGGGGAGCTCGGCCGGCTCGTCGGCGGCACCCATCACGACCCGCACGCCCTGCTCGGCGCCCACCCGCGCGGCGAGTGGACGGTCGTGCGGGTGCTGCGCCCCGACGCGCGCGAGGTGAACCTGCTCGTCGGCGACGAGCGGCACCCGGCCACCCGGCTGCACAGCGGCGGGGTGTTCGCCGCGGCGCTGCCGGGGCATCTGCCCGACTACCGGGTCGAGGTGGTCTACCCGCACAGCTCCGTCCTGGTCGATGACCCCTACCGCTACCTGCCGACCGTCGGCGAGGTCGACCGGCACCTGATCAGCGAGGGCCGCCACGAGCAGCTCTGGAAGGTGCTCGGCGCGCACGTGCGGGACCTGAGCACCCCGGGCGGGCGGGCGGTCACCGGGGTGAGCTTCGCCGTGTGGGCACCGTCCGCGCGGGGGGTGCGCCTCGTCGGTGACTTCGACTTCTGGGACGGCCGGGCGTTCCCGATGCGCTCGCTGGGCGGCTGCGGGGTGTGGGAGCTGTTCGTTCCCGGCGCCGGCGCAGGCCTGCGCTACAAGTACGAGATCCTCGGCTTCGACGGGGTGTGGCGGCAGAAGGCCGACCCGATGGCCTTCCGCACCGAGATCCCCCCGGCCACCGCGAGCGTCGTCACCCAGTCGGACTACTCCTGGACCGACGCCGACTGGCTGGAGCGCCGCGCCCGGACCACCTGGCATACCGAGCCGATCAGCGTCTACGAGCTGCACCTGGGCTCCTGGCGGCGCGGGCTTTCCTACCTCGAGCTCGCCGAGCAGCTCACCGAGTACGTGCTGGGCAACGGCTTCACCCACGTCGAGATGCTGCCCGTGGCCGAGCACCCCTACGGCCCCTCCTGGGGCTACCAGGTGTCGGCCTACTACGCCCCGTCCGCCCGTTTCGGCAGCCCGGACGAGTTCCGCCACCTCGTCGATGCGCTGCACCGCGCCGGCATCGGCGTGATCGTCGACTGGGTGCCGGCGCACTTTCCGCGCGACGGCTGGGCGCTGGGGCGCTTCGACGGCACCCCGCTCTACGAACACCCCGACCCCCGCCGCGGCGAGCAGCCGGACTGGGGTACCTACGTGTTCGACTTCGGCCGCCCCGAGGTCCGCAACTTCCTCGTCGCGAACGCCCTGTACTGGTTCGAGGAGTACCACATCGACGGGCTGCGGGTCGACGCCGTCGCGTCGATGCTCTACCTGGACTACTCCCGGCCCGACGGGGCCTGGCTGCCGAACAAGCACGGCGGCCGGGAGAACCTGGAGGCGGTGGCGTTCCTGCAGGAGGCCAACGCGACCGTCTACCGGCACCACGCCGGCGCCATGATGATCGCCGAGGAGTCGACGGCGTGGCCGGGCGTCACCCGGCCCACCCATCTCGGCGGCCTCGGCTTCGGGTTCAAGTGGAACATGGGCTGGATGCACGACTCGCTCCAGTACAACTCCCACCAGCCCGTGCACCGCAGCTACCACCACAACGAGATCACGTTCTCGATGGTGTACGCGTACTCGGAGAACTACGTCCTGCCGTTCAGCCACGACGAGGTCGTCCACGGCAAGGGCTCGATGCTGCGCCGCATGCCGGGCAACCGCTGGGAGCAGCTGTCGAACCTGCGGGCCCTGTACGCCTACATGTGGGCGCATCCCGGCAAGAAGCTGCTGTTCATGGGCTGCGAGTTCGCCCAGGACAACGAGTGGAGCGAGGCGACGTCGCTGGACTGGCCGCTGCTCGACGAGCCGGGCCACCACGGGATCTCGCTGCTGATCCGCGACCTCAACGCGCTGTACACGTCGTCGCCGGCGCTCTACCGGCGCGACTACGACCAGTCGGGCTTCTCCTGGATCGACGGCAACGACAGCGCCAACAACGTGCTGTCGTTCCTGCGCTGGTCCGGTGACGAGGGTGAGCCTGGCACCGAGGTGCTCGCCTGCGTCACGAACTTCGCCGGCACGACCTTCCACAACTACCGCATCGGCCTGCCCTTCGCCGGCCGCTGGCGGGAGGTCCTCAACACCGACGGCAGCCTCTACGGCGGCGCGAACGTCGGCAACCTGGGCGCCATCGAGGCCGTCGAGGCGCCCTGCCATGGCCTGGCGGCGTCGGCGAGCGTCACCCTGCCGCTGCTGGGTGCCGTGTGGTTCCGCTACGACCCCGAGGACGGCCCGGTCCCCCAGGGCGGCTGAGGCCCGTTCCCGCCGTGGGGGGGGGGGGGGGGGGGGGGGGGGCCCCGCCCCCCCCCCCCCCCCCCCCCCCCCCCCCCCCCCCTCGGCACCGGTCCGGGGGTCGGCGCCGGGGCCTGTGGGCTGGGCGCGACGCTGGGCATCACGGAAGTCATGTGAGG
>NZ_JALKFU020001240.1 GCF_023242965.2 Frankia sp. AgKG'84/4 | reverse complement strand
AAAGAGAGAGCCTCGGCGGCGTTACCCGCCAGCGCCGGGGGCGGCACGGGCGGGCCGGCCGGCGGCGGAAGTCTGGTCGGGTCGTCCCACCAGCGACGTTGCTCCCCGGCGCCGGCCACCCGGGTGGGATTCGGCGCCGCCGCGTCGAGGCGTTCCCGGGACGAACTGGCCGCGGCGGCACGGCGTCCCTTCGGCCAGGTCCCGTCCAGCAGCTCCGTCGCCGCCTGCCGGCTGTCGGCGCCGGGCGCCCCGTCCTGCCCGAGCAATGTCATCAGCAGTCTTTCGGTGGACGGCCGGTCGCGCGGGTCGCGGGCGAGCGCCGCGCGGACAACCGGTTCCAGGTCCGCCGGCACTCCCCGCAGGCTGGGCGGCCCGGCGAGGATCCTCTCCGCGATCTCCTGGTAGGTGCCCTCGCCGTACGGGCTCACGCCGAGGGCCGCGTAGGCCACGAGCAGACCCCAGGCGAAGACGTCGACGGCCGGACCCAGCGGGGCCCCACCCTCCATCTGCTCGGGCGCCATCCAGCCCACCGAGCCGATGACCAGGCCCGTCTGCGTGCGCCCCTGGGCCGCATCGAGCGCTCGGGCGATGCCGAAGTCGATCACTCTGGGGCCGGAGAACGACAGCATGACGTTGCTCGGCTTGAGGTCGCGGTGGACGATCCCGGCGCGGTGGATCGCGGTCAGCGCGCTGGCCACGCCGATGGCGACGCCCTGCAGCGTGGACATCGGCAGCGGGCCGGTGTCATGCACGACGTCGTCGAGGCGCACGCCGTCGATGTACTCGGTGACGAGGTAGGGGCGGCGGGCGTCGGGATCGGCGTCGAGGACCTGCGCGGTGCAGAACGGCGCGACCCGGCGTGCGGCAGCGACCTCGTCCCGGAAGCGCTCCCGGAACTCGGGGTCGGCCGCCAGATCCGACTTGATCACCTTGATCGCGACGGCTGCTCCGCGCCGGTCGCGGGCGAGGTAGACGGTGCCCATGCCACCGGCGCCGAGCCGACTGACGACCCGGTACTCGCCGATCACGGTGGGGTCCTCGGCGTACAGCGGCTCACCCCGTGGGCGGCCACCGCCGCCGCGTCCCGCCGACTGATCCGTCACTGATCTCCCGCCCGCGTCCGGCGCGTCTGCGCGCGGCCCTTCGTCGACCCCGCCGATGCGCCGCGACCGCGCCACCGACGCCGAGCCCGGCACGGACACCGCGTCTCCCCCGAGTGAGGGAACGAACCCATCATCACGCCACGAGCCGCCTCATCCAACCAACCCGACAATCACGGCGCCGACACCACGCTAGACCTACCAGACGTGACCAGCGGACCTCTGTCCGCTATCCGACCGCATCGCACCCACGACGCCCGACGGCCCGGCCGAACCCCCGGTCAGCGGTGGCGCTGGACGCGTGGGGCATCTCCGGACGGGACATCTCCGGCAGGATGAGGCACCAAACGCGCCGCCCCCGCCGTGCCTGCCCGGCCACGGCGCCCGGCCACGCCTGTGGAAGGAGCCGACATGGCCAGCGGAGCCGACACGAACGTGGACATGCTGATCATCGGGGCGGGGCCGGTGGGGTTGTTCGGCGCCTACTACGCCGGGTTCCGCGGGATGTCCGTCGCACTGATGGACACCCTGCCCGAGGCCGGTGGCCAGATCACCGCGATGTACCCGGAGAAGGTGATCTACGACGTGGCTGGTTTCCCCGCGGTGCGCGGCCGCGAGCTGGTCGCCGCGCTCGTCGCCCAGGCCGGCCGATACGACCCGGTGTACCTGCTCGATCGGCAGGCGACCGAGCTCACCCGCGAGCCGGACGGCGTCGTGGTCGCCAGCGCCGACGGCCATCGGGTCCACGCCCGGGTCGTGGTGATCACTGGCGGGCTCGGGTCGTTCGCCCCGAAGCCGCTGGCGGCCGCCGCCGGCCATCTCGGCCGGGGACTGGCCTACTTCGTGCCGCGGCCGCAGGAGCACGCCGGCCGGGACGTCATCGTGGCCGGCGGCGCGGACGGTGCGGACGACTTCGTCGAAGGGCGCGTCCCGGTGTTCCCGGGCGGCCGCGGCGCGGTCGCGGACGGCGTCGACCAGCTCGCCGAACGTCCCCCGGGCGTCGACCGGGGTGCGCAGCACGACGACGTTGGCGAAGTTGCCGACGGCGGCCAGCCGGGGCCGCGGACGGTCGCTGAGCTGGGTGCCGACGGCGATGTCGGTCTCCCCGGTGCAGCGGTGCAGCAGCACGATCCCGGCGGCCAGCGCGACGTCAGCCAGCGAGGTGGCGTGCGCCGCGGCGAGGTCCCGCAGCCGGCGGGTCACCTCGGGGGTCAGGGTCACCCGGTGGCGCAGGGCGGGTCGGTCGACGCCGGGCGCCGCGGCGGTCGGCGGCGGTGTGGTGG
>NZ_JALKFU020001239.1 GCF_023242965.2 Frankia sp. AgKG'84/4 | reverse complement strand
GATCGGCGGCGTCGCCTCGCCGATCCCGCCGGTGAACACGAGCGCGTCAAGACCGCCGAGCGCGGCGACCATCGCGGCGATCAGGGCGCGCAGCCGGTGCAGGTACACCGCCAGGGCGAGACGGGCGGGCGCCTTCCCCTCGTCGGCGGCGGCGAGCACGTCGCGCATGTCGGCGCTGCCCGCGAGCCCGAGCAGGCCGGACCGGTGTTCCAGGCCGTCGGCGAGCTCGTCGACGGACAGGCCCGCTTCCCGCAGCAGCCACAGCACTGCGCCCGGATCGACGGCGCCGGACCGGGTGCCCATGACCAGGCCGTCCAGGGGTGTGAACCCCATCGTCGTATCCCGGCACACCCCACCGGCCACCGCGGCCAGGGACGCCCCGGATCCCAGATGGCAGGTCACGACCCGCGGCCCGGCTATGCCATCCGCGCCCTCCACGGCGCCCACGGCACCCGCCGGGCCCAGCAGGGCGTCGGCCCGGCGGGCGGCGTAGGCGTGGGACAGTCCGTGGAAGCCGTAGCGGCGGATGCCGTAGGACTCCCGCCAGGAGGCCGGCAGCGCGTAGGTCGCCGCTGCCGGCGCCAGCGTGGCGTGGAACGCGGTGTCGAAACAGGCAACCTGAGGGAGGCCGGGCGCGGCGGCGCGGACGGCGGCGACGAGGGCCAGTGCGGCCGGCAGGTGCTGGGGCGCCAGGCTGGTCCGCGCGCGCAGCTCGGCCTCGACGGCGTCGTCAAGGAGCACCGGCACCCGCAGCCGGGGGCCACCATGGACAAAGCGGTGCCCAACGGCGGTAACCCCGCCGAACGCGGCGAGGTCCTCGAACACCGCCGTGAGCTCGCCGGCCGCGGCGGCCCGTGACTGCCCGCGACTGGCGGACCAGAGCGTCTCGTCCTCGGCTCCGAGCAGGCGCATCTTCAGGCTCGACGACCCTGCGTTGAGGACCAGGACGTTGTCCGCGGCCCGGGCCGCGGACTCGGTGCCGACGGCCTGGCGCACCCAGGGGTCCGGGGTGGGACTGGGGGTGCTCGGTTCCGGCATCACTTGTCCTCCGCGGGCGCGAGTCCGGGCTGCAGGGGCTGTGCGTCCCCCACTGTTACCGGCACCGTCAGTGTTACCGGCACCGTCAGTGTTACCGGCACCGACGGTGTTACCGGCACCGACGGTGCCGGAAGGGGCCGAAACGCCCCCGAGCGCCGGCCGATCAGCCCACGGACAGACAGCGTACGGACGGAGGATCGTCCGCCGGCCAGCGGGAACACTAATAGTGTCCGAACGAACGACAAGCGTGGCGGGCCGGCCGGTACGAGCGGTCACCGCCGGGCGGCGACGGGAGCGCAACGATGGCGGCATCCACCACCACACTCACCATCGAGCAGGCCAGGACCGCGGTGGAAGCGGCGATCCTCGCGCCGTCGATCCACAACAGCCAGCCTTGGCGGTGGCGGCTGGACGGGGACTGCCTCGACCTGTTCGCCGATCTCACCCGGGCCGTCCCGGTCGTGGATCCGCACCGCCGGCAGATGGTGATGAGCTGCGGCGCCGCACTGTTCAACGCCTGGCTGACGCTGCGCGCCGCCGGGCTCGAGGTCCAGGTCGACGAGTTGCCGGACGGCACCGACCTGGCCACCGACCGGCTGGCGACGCTGCGTGTCGTCGGCCAGTGCCCGCCGGCGCAGGGCGACGCGGAACTCGCGACCGCGATCAACCGCCGGCACACCGACCGGCGCCCGTTCGACCAGGCCGACCTGCCGGACGAGGTGCTCCACGGGCTGCGCCGGGCGGCGGAGAGCGAGGGCTGCTGGCTGGCGCCGGTCGTCCGCACGGAGACGAGGGTGGAGCTGTCGGTTCTGCTCGCGCGCGCCGACTGGGTCGAGACGCATGACCCGGACTACCGGGCCGAACTGATGGCCTGGAGCCGCACGGACCCGAACGCCCTGGACGGCGTGCCGCGCAGCGCCGTGGTCGGCAGCGACGAACCCCGCCAGTCCGAGTTCCCGCTGCGCGACTTCGACATCGTCGGCGAAGCCGGTCAGCGCCTGCGGGACCCTCAGGTCGAGCGTCCGGGCGTACTCGTGCTCGGCTCCGACGGCGACGACACCGCTGCCTGGTTGCACGCCGGGCGGGCCCTGGGCCGGCTCCTGCTGGTCGCCACCGCCGCGGGCCTGGCCGCCTCACCGCTGGGCCAGGCGATCGACGTCGACGCGACCCGCGCTCTGCTGCGCGAGGCGACCGGCGGCATCGGACAGGCCCAGATGATCCTTCGGGTCGGGTACCCGGACCCCGCCGCGCCGACGCTGCCCCAGACGCCACGCCGCCCGGCCTGCGACCTCCTCGAGGTCGTCCACCACGCCTGACCGCTCGGCGCCCCCCCGGCCCCCCCCGCCCCCCCCCC
>NZ_JALKFU020001238.1 GCF_023242965.2 Frankia sp. AgKG'84/4 | reverse complement strand
GCGCTGCTCGGCGTCGCCCTGCGCCTGGCCCTGCCCAACCCGCTGACCTCGCTCGCCGGCCCCCGCTCGCCGCTGCCGCCCGGCGCGAGCCGCGTCCTGGTCGATTTCTCCGGGCACGCCTACGCGACGATCGAAGGCGACTACCTGCGGGTCGTCGCCTGGACCCTGGTCGTCGCCGTCGTCGTCGGTGGCCTGTCGTTGCTGGTCGCGGCATCCGCGCGGTGGAGCGGGACCGGCCGGCGCCGCCGGGTCGCCACCGCGTTCGTCCTCGCCGTCCCAGTGATGGTCACCGTGACCTGGACGGCGTTTCCCGGCGCGGCCGCCGAGCCGCGCGAGCTGTGTGAGTCCAGCCCGTCGCTGTGCGACCGGCGCTACGACCAGGTGACCTACCTGGCCACCCACAACGCGATGGCGAACAGCGAGGACCAGTTCCTCGGGCCCGCCCAGGACCCGACGATCGTCCACCAGCTCGACCTCGGGGTCCGGGCGCTGCTGCTCGACGTCCACCACTGGACGCCCGCCGCGCAGGTCGAGACCTACCTGAACACGCTGGCGCCGTCGACCCGCGACGCCCTCGCGCCGCTGACCCAGGGGGCCGTGTCGCAGCGGCCCGGCACCTGGCTGTGCCACGACGTCTGCCAGCTCGGCTCGCTCGACTTCGCCGCCGAACTCGGCGAGATCCGCGACTGGATGGCCCGCAACCCCACCGAGGTCGTCACCCTGGTCATCCAGGAGAACGACGTGGCGGCCAGCGAGATCGCCGGGGCGGTGGCCGCCGCCGGCCTCGCCGACACCGTCCTCACCCCGCCCGCGGACCCGCACGGGCGCTGGCCGACGCTGCGATCGATGATCAGTAGCGGCCGCCGCCTCGTCGTGTTCACCGAGCGTCAGGACCTGCCCGGCACGTTCCTGCGTGGCTTCTACCGGTACGCCACCGACACCCCGTTCGACGCCGACAGTCCCGAGGACCTGCGGTCGTGCCCGCGAAACCGGGGGAGCGCCGGCGCCGACCTGCTGCTGATGAACCACTGGCTGACCGCGGCCGCGCCCAGCCGGCGCGCCGCGCTGAGCTCGAACGCCGCCGACACCATCGTTGAGCGTGCCGCCCGCTGCCGCACCGAGCAGGGCAGGACCCCGACGTTCGTCGCCGTCGACTTCTCGACGATCGGTTCGGCGCAGGCAGCCGTGGATCGCCTCAACCGGGTCGCGGCGCGCCCCCCGGCGGCCACCGCCCGCTGAGCCCGCCCCGGTGGGAGCATAGGGGCCGGATCGTGCGTTCACCCTGGTGAATCGTTCGCCATCGACACCGTGGGACGCGGTGTCGACCCGGCCCAACGGGGTCCGGGCCCCAGCCGTGCAAGGGAGCACAGGTGCCCATCTGGAACCAGCTGCGCCAGTCCGCGCAGACCATGCAGGGCCAGTTGAACGCCAAGAAGAACGATCTGAAGAGCGGCGCCTTCCGCGACGCGAGCATGGCCATCTGCGCGCTGGTCGCGGCCGCGGACGGCACGGTCGACCCGGCGGAACGCCAGCGGGTCGCATCGTTGATCATCTCGAACGACGTGCTCAACAACTTCCCCGCCGACGACCTGCAGCGCCGCTTCAACGACTACCTGGGCAAGCTGCAGGCCGACTTCGAGTTCGGGAAGGTCTCGGTCCTGCAGGACATCGGCAAGACGAAGAAGAAGCCGGCGGAGGCGCGCGCCGTCATCCAGATCGGCATCGTCATCGGCGGCGCCGACGGGGTGTTCGACAAGACCGAGCAGGCCGTCGTGCGCGAGGCGTGCTTCGCCGTCGGGATCAACCCGGAGGAGTTCGACCTCTGAGCCGACCCGGCGCGTGACCGGGCGCGCCGGCCCCCGCCGGGCTGGCGGCGGGGACCGGCCGGGGCGCCTACCACGTCACATCTCCACCCGTGTCCGACCCGATGGTTGGATGCTCGGGCAGGCGAGTCCGCAGGTGGGCGGGGTGACGAGGAGGGCACGTGGGGCCAGCTGACGCCGTGCTCGTCGGCGCAGCGGGCCTGCTCGCCGGCGCCGTGAACGCGATCGCCGGTGGCGGCACCCTCATCGCCTTCCCAGCCCTGCTCGCCACCGGCCTGCCCGCCCTGACCGCCAACATCACGTCGTCGGTCGGCCTGGTCACCGGCTACGCCGGTGGGGCCCTCGGCTACCGTCGCGAACTCGCCGACCAGGTCGGTCGCCTGCGTGTCCTCGGCCCGCCGGCTGTTCTCGGCGGCATCATCGGCGCGGTGGTGCTGCTGGCCACCCCGTCCGCGGGCTTTCGCACCGCCGTTCCCTACCTGGTGCTCGCCTCCTGTCTGCTGCTGGCGGCCCAGACCCGCCTGGGCGCCCTGGTCGCCCGGCGCCGGGCCGCGGTGGCCGGCGCGGCGT
>NZ_JALKFU020001237.1 GCF_023242965.2 Frankia sp. AgKG'84/4 | reverse complement strand
GCCAAAGCCCTTGCGCAGGTGGGCTGCGAGGCGGCGGGCCTGGTCACGCACCGCCTGCGGCGAGCGCCCGGACAGCGGCACCAGCACCGGCGCGCCCGCCCACGTCGACTCCGCGGCTACGTCAGCCCGGTCGTTGTCCTCGCCGGTGGTGGCGACCACGTCGGTGCTGATGGCCGCGGCCGCGGCGGTCCCGTCGTCGGCGGCGGTCACGTCGTCCGTGACCGGGGCCGGTGCCGGTGCCTGCTCCAGGATGATGTGGGCGTTCGTGCCGCTGACACCGAAGGCGGAGATCCCGGCGCGGCGCGGGGCGCCCGTCTCCGGCCACGGTCGGCTTTCCCGGAGCAGCTCGACGGAACCTGAGGACCAGTCGACGTGCGGCGTGGGCTCGTCGACGTGCAGAGTGCGGGGCAGGAAGCCGTTGCGCAGGGCGAAGACCGTCTTGATGATGCCGGCGGCGCCGGCGGCGGCCTGGGTGTGGCCGATGTTGGATTTCAGGCTGCCGAGCCACAGCGGCCGGTCGTCGGGCCGGCTCTGCCCGTAGGTCGCGAGGATCGCCTGGGCTTCGATCGGGTCACCGAGGGAGGTGCCGGTGCCGTGTGCCTCGACGGCGTCGACGTCCGCGGGGCTCAGCCGGGCGTTGGCCAGCGCCGTGCGGATGACGCGCTGCTGGGACGGCCCGTTGGGGGCGGTGATGCCGTTGGACGCGCCGTCGGAGTTCACCGCGCTGCCGCGCAGCACCGCGAGGATCGGGTGGCCGTTGCGCTGGGCGTCGCTGAGCCGTTCGACGAGCAGGACGCCGACGCCCTCGGACCAGCCGGTGCCGTCGGCCGATGCGGCGAACGCCTTGCACCGGCCGTCGGCGGACAGCCCGCGCTGGCGGGAGAACTCGATGAACGGCGCGGGAGAGGACATCACCGCGACCCCGCCGGCCAGGGCGAGGTCGGCCTCCCCGGAGCGCAGTGCCTGGGCGGCGAGGTGCAGGGCGACCAGCGACGACGAGCAGGCCGTGTCGACGGTGACCGAGGGCCCCTCGAAGCCGAACGTGTAGGAGATCCGCCCGGACAGCACGCTGCCCAGCGTGCCGAGGCCGACATACGCCTCCAGCTCGGCGGGGATCTCGTGCAGCCGGGCCGCGTAGTCCTGGCCGGCGATCCCGGCGAACACCGCGGTGCGGCTGCCCCGCAACGTCGTCGGGTCGATGCCGGCCCGCTCGAACGCCTCCCAGGACGTCTCCAGCAGCAGCCGCTGCTGCGGGTCGGTGGCGACCGCCTCGCGGGGGGAGATCCCGAAGAACTCGGGGTCGAACTCGGCGGCGTCGTAGAGGAAGCCGCCGTGCCGGGTGTAGGACTTCCCGGCCGCGCCCGGGTCCGGGTCGTACAGGTCGTCGACGGGCCATCCCCGGTTCGTCGGGAACTCCCCGATCGCGTCGCGTTCGGCGACGACCAGGTCCCAGAGCTCCTCCGGGGTGCTCACCGAGCCGGGCAGTCGGCAGGCCATGCTGACGATCGCGATCGGCTCCCGCCGGCTCGACTCGACCTCCCGCAGGCGCTTCTGCGCCGTTCGCGCGTCGCTGAGCGCGCGTTTGAGATATTCGCGCAGCTTGGCGTCATCGGCCATGACAGGTCGCTCCCTTGATTCGGGCGAGGGACCCGGCGAGCGGGTCGGTCAGCTAGGTGTCGGCGCTGCTCAGTAGGTGTCGGCGTTGCTGTCCATCAGGGCGAACAGCTCGTCGTCGCTGGCGGCGTCGAGGTCGACGTCGTCGTCGACGACACCCGGTGCCGTCTGGGTGACGGGCTCCAAGCGGGCGAGGAGGGTCCGCAGCCGGGCCACCGCCGCGACGGTGTCCGCGTCGCCGCCGCCGGCCGCCGCCAACGCCGCCTCCAGCTGGGCCACGGCCGCCACCGGCGACGCGGTGGCGCTCGGCGTGGAACGCAGCTCGCCGGCCAGGAACTCGGCGATCGCCGCGGGGGTCGGGTAGTCGAACACGAGCGTGGCGGGCAGCGTCAGCTCTGTTGCCACGTTCAGCCGGTTGCGCAGGTCGACAGCGGTCAGCGAGGTCAGGCCGAGGTCGCGGAAGGCGCGGGTCGCGCCGACGGTCGCCGGGCTGTCATGGCCGAGGACCACGGCCGCCTCGGCCCGGACCACGTCGAGCAGCAGCTCGTCGCGTTCCGCCGGGGCGAGCGCGGCGAGCCGCTCGGTCAGGCTCGGCCCGGCCGCGGTGGACACGTGCCCGTCGAGCGCCCCGGCGCTGGCGGGCGTGTCGGCGACGAACGCGCCGTCGACGAGCCGCAGCGGTGTCGGGTCCAGCCAGTAACGGCGGCGCTGGAAGGCGTAGGTCGGCAGGCTCACGTGCCGCTGCCGGCGGCGCCCGCCGCTGCCGGTCCCGCGCGCACCC
>NZ_JALKFU020001236.1 GCF_023242965.2 Frankia sp. AgKG'84/4 | reverse complement strand
GCGCCGACGTGACGGCCTGGGGCGGGCGGTCAGCGACCTGCCGGGACGCGGCCGACCGCCGCCCCGGCACGGCACACGACGCCGGCCGCGACGCGAGGGGACGTGAGAGATGGACACCGGGAAGCCACCGGCGACACCACCGCCGGACCGCTACGGCCTGTCCGCCGCGGGACGCGCCGCCGCGATGATCTCCCGTGAGATCGCTTTCGCCGACCCCGACCCGCTCACCCTCACCGAATACGACGAACGGCTCTACCGCTACTCCACCACCCTGCTGCACCAGCCCCACAGCGAGCTGCTCGGCCCCCTCATCGGGGACTGGCGCCGCGTACAGGCCGCCCTCGGACGCCGCCTGAGCACCGCCGTGCACCGCGAACTGACCCGCGTCGCCGGCTACCTGTCGTTCTACCTCGGTTTCCTGGCCACCGACACCGGTGACGACACCAGCGCCCGGCGCTTCGCGACCCTCACCGCCCAATGCGCCGAACACCTCGACGACCGGCTGCTCACCGGCACCGCCCACAGCCTCGACGCCCTCATCGCCTACGCCCAGGGACGCCTGGGACACGCCAGCACCGCCGCCGCCCGCGCCGCCGCGACCCGCCAGCCCTACCTCGACGGCTGGGCCGCCGCCCTGCAGGTCACCATCGCCGCCGCCGCCGGCGACGAACCCACCCTCGACCACGCCCTGCTACGCCTCCACGAACGCCCCGACGTCCGCGCGCTACGCAACCCCGGCTGGCCGCCGTTCGACGACAGCCGCGAAGCCGTCGTCGTCGCCGACGCCATGACCCGCCTACGCGTCCCCGGCGCCCGCAGCGCCGCCGCCCGCGCCGTCGCGCTGACCGCACCGGCCACCCTCGACCGCGGCTGGGCACTCGGCGCGCTCGCCGCGACCCTGGTCACCGAAGATCCCGCCGCCGCCGGCGGTGTCCTCGACGAGATCGTCGCGATCCTCGACCTGCGGCCGTCCCGGCTGCTCGCCGCCCGGGTGCACGAGATCCTGCTGCTCATCGCCACCCCGCACACCGCACCCGACCACACCCGGCCCGCCCGCACCACCTGAACGCCATGCACCCGACGCGCCCGGCCGGCGCCGAACAACGCTACTCCGCGATATCACGCTGCGCGACCACCGATGTCGGGGTCAACCGCACCAGCAGCTCCCCAGGTACCCCGTTGCGTTGCCCGTAAGCCGCCGCCCGCTCCGCCCCCATATAACGGGCGGCGATCCGCGTCGCCCACAGCGCCACCTCACCGAGATCCTCCGACAGACGCACCGGACCGGACAGGGTGACGAACGAGAACGGCGCCCGCTCGTCGTCCACGCACAACGCCGCCGTCCCGCTGCGCCGCAACGCCCGGCCCTTCACCGTCGCCGCACCGGTGTTGAACACGATGTCCTCGCCATCGAGGACGAACCAGATCGGCGCGACATGCGGACGCCCGTCGGCACGCACCGTCGCCAGCTTGCCCGTCCGCGTCCCCACCGCGACGAACTCCCGCCACTGCTCCCGCGTCATCGCTGCCACGCCCGCCACCCTAGGCCGAGACGCGCCGCGCGCCCTCGCCGCCACCCGCGAGTCGCCGCCCGCGGCGCACCAGCAGCCGCTCGGCGAGCGCGTCGGCGCGTTCCATATCGTCCAGGCTCGCCCGGCTCCGCCCATCGACCTCGAGGATCGCCGCGAGCAGCTCCGCGGACAACCGGGTGCGCGCCGCCACCCGCGCCACACTCGGCGGCAGCCCCGCCAGCCCCCCCGCAGGAGACGCCGGCGCCACCCGGACGCCCAGCTCCTCGGCCCCCACCAGCTTCTCGGCCCCCACCAGGGCGACGCGCCCCGACCTGCCCCGGCCCCGGCCCCGGCGGGACCGGTCGGGCCCGCCGGTCCCGGCATCCGAGGACAGCGACCGGCCGCCCGCACCGGTGCTCGCACGAGAGGCGGAGGGCGGGACGGACGGCGGGGCGGTGACCCGGACGGAATCGACGGAGGAAGGCTGGTCGACGAAGAGGTGCAGCAGCGCCATGCATCAGTGATACCAACCCGCATACCCACCGCGACATCTTGACTTCCACCCGCGAAGCAGGATCATCCTTTTCCCACAGGACATCCACAGGGACACACCCCGTTACCCACCGCCGCGTCGACAACCTTATCCACATGACGATCATCATGTGATGAAGCTCACATCGACGGGTGGGGAGGCGGGCCGGCCACCACGGCACCCACGCGACGACCCACCTGCGACCCGAAACGGGCCGACGCCCACGGAAGGCCGGCCCAACCCCGGACCGCGAACGCGCCTCAGCGGCGCCACGGCGAACGCGACGTCGGTCGCGGCGCCGGTTCCGTCGCCGCCCAGATCCGACGCCAGCGCGCCGTCGGCGTCCCCGGGGCCC
>NZ_JALKFU020001235.1 GCF_023242965.2 Frankia sp. AgKG'84/4 | reverse complement strand
CGAGACACGGCTGGCAGTTCGAAGAGGTCGAAGTCGACGGCCGCCGAGTCCTACAGGCCATCGCCATGGCACCGACATCACACAACATCTCGTACACCTGGTACACCCCCGTACCACGTACGCGCCTTCCGGCGGCACACCTACGAAGAGTCCCCTGCGATGGCCGGTGCGTCGCGGCGCACCGGCCAAGGGCGCGATCGTGCGCGACGGTGTGGCCGCGGGGGGCGGACCCCGCTGCGTGGACGGCGGCCGGCAGGATGACGCAGACATTTCCCACCGTCGTCCCAACAATCCTCCCAGCTCGGTGGTTGGCGAGCGAACAGCGGCGACGGTATGTTCTGCTCGTACACGGGATGCCGGTACTATTCCCGGCGGTTCGACCCGAGCGGCCGGGGCAGGAACGCGCGACAGCGCCGGCGGCGGTCCCAGGACCGCCCATGTTTTCGGAGGAAGGGGCGCCGAATGCCTCGCCGCCGCTGGTTCGGCCGGACCGCCGCGCTGCTGATCGCCGCCGTCGCGGTGGTGGGCGCATGTTCCAGCAACGGTGGTGTTTCGGCCAACGCCGAGTCGACGGCCCTCGCTCGCGAACTGGCCGGCGAGCTGGGGACGGCGGACCTCTCCCGTCCACCGATCTTGTTCGTGCACGGAAACCTCGGCTCGGGCGACCTGTTCGAGACCCAGGCGCAGCGTTTCACCAGCAACGGCTATCCGGCGGACCGGATAGCCGCCTTCGACTACGACGCGTCCAGGCCGACCGCTGCGCAGGAGGAGTCGTTCCCCGGGCTCGACGCCGAGATCACGCACCTGTTGACGGCCACCCGCATGAAGAAGATCGATCTGGTGGGCCAGTCGGAGGGCACCACGCTCGCCCAGAAGTACCTGGCCAGCTCCCCCGAGCGCGCCAGCCGTGTCGCGCACCTGGTCAGCCTGGACGGTCAGCAGATCTTCACCGCTCCCAAGGGCGTGCCGACACTCGTCGTGTGGGGCGGCGGTGATCCCACCCGGCGTATCACCGGCGCGGTCAACATCCGCTTCCTGGAGCAGGAACGCGACGGGCTCACCACCTCGGCGGAGACCTTCCGGCAGATGTTCCGCTTCCTGACCGGCAGCGACCCGCTCGCCACCGACGTGACCCCGGACTCGGCCCAGATCGACCTCGCCGGCCGGGCGCTGCTCTTTCCCACCAACGAGCCCGTCGGCGATGCCCGGCTCGAGGTGTACCGGGTCGATCCGAAGACCGGCCGGCGCGCGCCGGCCGGACTGCAGGCGCTCCTCAAGATCGGTGCCGATGGATCCTGGGGGCCGGTGCGCGCGGACGGGTCGGCCAGTTACGAGTTCGCGATCGTGCGCCCGGATGAGCCCGTCCATCACTTCTACTACCAGCCGTTCCGGCGCGGAGACCGCCTGATCCGCCTACTGACCAGCAGGCCGGACAAGGAACTCGGCGGCGGGATGACGGTCGACGCCGGCCAGACCGACCTGATCGTCGACCGGAGCATGGAATGGTGGGGTGATCAGGGTGCCGAGAGCGACACCCTCACCGTCGACAACACCAATGTGATCACGCCGACGAACGTTCCCCGCACGAAGCTGACGAACTCCCTCTACATCTTCGACCGCGGTTCCGACCACGCCTCCGACGTGGCGACCCCGATTCCCGCCTATTTTCAGATCAGCTTCATCACGGGGGTCGATCTCAGCATCCCGTCGGGGGACCGCTCAGTGGCGGTCTCGCTGACCCCGCGCGGGCAGACCGCGCGGCGCACCGTCATGACCGTGCCCGCGCTGCCGTCGAACACCGATCGGCTGACGCTGCATTTCCGAACCGACCCCTGAGATTTGGCGGCACGAAGATCCCGCGGCACGAAGATCCCGCAGCGCGCGGATCCGGCGCCGCGGTGGGCTACCTCAGGTCCCGGCGGACGCCGTCGAGCGCGGCCGAATGCCCGGCCCGGTAGGCATCCCGCTCGCCCGTCGTCATCCAGCGGACGTCCGGATCGGGTGCCGCGTCCCTGATGAGGAGGCCGTCAGCGACCGTGGTGGGCCGTGGGGTCGGTGCCGCGCCCGGCGCCGGGCCGTAGGCGAGAACGGCTTCGTCCTCGCCGGGAATGACGGTCAGGACGAGCCCAGCCGGCAGGCGGGCAAGGGCTCGCAACGCGTCCACCGGGTCGGAGCCCGCGTCCAGCGCGATCTCCCAGCGGTTCGGGGCCCGCGAGGTCACCGTCACGGTCGGGCCGTTCGGACTGCCCGCCCCCGCCAATCCGGGGGGTCCGGCCAAATCGGCGGGGGCGGGGCGGTGACCCTGCTTGGGCAGGGCAGGGCCACCTGCGGGCGGCCGTCTCTCCGGCCGGGCAGGCCGGGCAGGCGGCGCGGGGGCGGGGGCGGGGGACCCGATCGGAC
>NZ_JALKFU020001234.1 GCF_023242965.2 Frankia sp. AgKG'84/4 | reverse complement strand
CCCGTCGATCTCGCCCCACGCTCAGCCGGCGGACGGCGCCGCCGGCGTGGGGGCCGGCGACTCGTAGCGGGGCCGCAGCGGTTGGCCGGACCGGCCGGCATCGGGGCGCACGGCGAGGGTCTGGTGGATCTGCGTCTGGCCCGACTCGAAGCTGAGCGCCGAGCCCGCCATGTACAGCCGCCACACCCGCGCCCGGCCGCCACCCACGTCCTCGACGGCGGCCTGCCAGTTGTCCTCCAGCCGGCGCACCCACGCGCGCAGCGTCAGCGCGTAGTGCTCGCGCAGGTTCTCGACGTGGCGAACCTCGAAGCCGGCGGCCTGCGTCAGCGTGGTCATCAGGCCGATCTCGTGCAGCTCGCCGTCGGGGAAGACGTAGCGGCGCAGGAAGTCCCGCCCGGCCGGCAGCGGCACCGGGCCGAGGTGCGGCCGGTGGCGGTGGGCACCGGCGGGGTCGCCGGGCTTGGAGATGCCATGGTTGAGCAGCCGCCCGCCCGGGCGCAGCAGCCGGTACAGGCTGTCGAAGTAGGTCGGCAACTTCGCCCGGCCGACGTGCTCGACCATCCCCACCGAGCTGATCGCGTCGAACGGGCCGTCGGGGATCTCCCGGTAGTCCTGCAGCCGGATCTCGATCCGGTCGGCGAGCCCCGCCTCGGCGATGCGGCGCCGCGCCTGCGCCGCCTGCTCCACCGAGATCGTCACCCCGACCCCGCGCACGCCGAAGCGCTGGGCGGCATGGATCAGCATGCTGCCCCAGCCGCAGCCGACGTCGAGCAGCCGCTCACCGGGACGCAGGCCGAGCTTGCGGCAGACCAGCTCGTGCTTGGCCAGCTGGGCGGCGTCCAGGCCGGCGTCGGGTGACTCCCACACCCCGCACGAGTAGGTCATCGTCGGGCCCAGCAGCATCCGGTAGAAGTCGTTGGACACGTCGTAGTGGTGGGAGATCGCGGCCGCGTCGCGGTCCTGGCTGTGCCGGCGGCCGCGCAGTCGGGCCTCCTCGGGCGGTGGGGCCGGCGGGCGGGCGCCGAGCTCGCGTAGCACGGCGAGGGCCGCGGCGCCGGCGGCGGTGCCCGGCCGGCGCGGCAGGTTCGACAGCGCGCCGCGGATCTCGAGCCCGTCGAAGATGTCGCCGTCGACGTCGAGGTCGCCGGCGACGAACGCCCGGGCCAGACCCAGCTCACCGGGGCGGAACAGCACCCGGCGGATCGCCTCGGGGGAGCGCACGACGACCCGGGTGGCAGTCTCGGGGCCGAGGGAGGAACCGTCCCACAGCTGGACGCGCACCGGCGGCGCGGTCCCGAGCATGATCTCCAACAGGGTGCGCGTAGCCGCGCCGGCCTGCGGTGACCAGGCCGGCGACGCGGTGCCCGCGGTACTGGGACGGGCGGGAATGGTGGGAACGGCAGGTTCGGTGGCCTCCACCTGTCGGCTGATCGTCACGGTGCATCCTCCGGGTCGCGTGCGTGCTTCCCCCTGGCTGGGACGTCGCCGGCTGAAAGCCCGGTCGGCACCGCACGACCCGGCGCCGCCCCGGCGCCGGCGCTCCCGCTCCGGCCGGCCGCGGCCCGTGGTCGGCCCAGCCCCACGGGGCGTGGTCGCACCTGGTTGTCTACCGGCATCGTCTCGCGGATGCGAGCGGTCCGGAACGGTGTCCGGTGTCGCACGCCGGTGGCCCGTGAACGGGAATAATCGGCATCCCTGACGTGCGGAAAGGCGCAGCTAGCCGGGCCGATTCCGACCACGGCGGAGGTCCCGAGTTGCGCTCGAGGTCGCCGAAGACTATAAGTGGGTTAGCACTCAACAGGGTTGAGTGCCAACCTCTGGCGCGACGGGTGCCTGGCCGACGGTTCGGCCATCGGCCGTTGTGGGCCCCGCTGGCGGCCGGCACTCCTCCACACGGCTCAAGCCTGGGAGGACCCGGAGACCATGCTGACGATCCCCGCGCGACGACGATCACGGCCTCCGACGAGGATTCCCCGCGCGGTGTGAGTCCGCCGGAGGGCGCCTTCACGGTCCCGTCCGAGCGTGGCGACCTATCCACGGGCGGCGGCGCGCCGCCGCCCCGCCCGGGCCGAGGACACCCCGTGCTGTCCGGCCTCGCCCGAGTCCCGCGGCCAGATCCCCACCAGCGACCGGGGACATCGCCCCGCGCCCGGACCGTCGCGTGGCCAGCCGCTCGCGAACCCGCGGGCACGCTCGCCGGCGCGGAGCCGGCGTCGACCGGAAGGCGGCCCTCGTGCCCCTGCGCTACGGCTTTCTCAGCACCTATCCACCGACCCAGTGCGGTCTGGCGACGTTCACGGCCGCTCTGTACGACGAGCTGAACAGCCTGGCGCCCGGGGCGGCCAGCGGGGTGGTGCGCCTGGTGGACGCCCCCGCTGCCGCCGCGCCGGGGACGCCGCTGGCC
>NZ_JALKFU020001233.1 GCF_023242965.2 Frankia sp. AgKG'84/4 | reverse complement strand
CTGGTCCGCGCGCACCGCCCGGGTCACCGCTTCGGCGACCCGCTCGGCGGCCTCGGCCTCGGCCGCCTCGACCTGCGCCTCGGCGGCGGTGATATCCCCGAGCAGCGCCATCTGCCGGCCGAAGGACTCCAGCGTGCGGGTCAGCTCACCGGTCAGCGACTGCACCTGAGCGGCGAGTTCCTCGGCGCGGGCCCGCCCCGCCGCCAACGGCCGTGTCCCGCCACGGTCCACCGGCGCGCCACGCCCACCTGCTGCCTCCTGCCGAGCTGCCTCGCCGCCACCGGCCGCCAGTTCCCGTCGGCGCCGGTAGGCCGCCAGCCGGTTGTGCGCCCGGTCCTCGCAGTACGCCGGTGGGCGCCCGGGCCCCTCGGCGGCGGCCGCCGGGCGCGTGCACCCGGGAAACGCACACCGCGGCGTCGACACCGCCGTGCCCGGCGCGTCGGGGTGAGCAGTGGGGGACGGCGATGTCGGTGACGGCGAGCCCTGCGGCGCGGCGTCCGACTCCCGCGCCGCCGCCGTGCGCGCCGCCTCGGCGCCATCGTCGTACGCCCGCGCCGAGACCTCCGCGCCTCCCGCGGGCAACTCGCCGCCCGCAGGGGGGACCGGTGGGATGAACGACCCGTCCGGTTCCGACGGTTCCTCCCGCTGACGCGGCGTGCGGGGCACCCGGCTCATCACGATCCCTCTCGTCGCCCACCACCCACCAAGCCGTTACGTTTCGACTCTCAGGTGATACGTAATTAGGTATCGTTATACCGCACGACAGAACGATACGCATCAACCGGTCCGCGCGTGTCCCGATCTGGTGCGCGATAAGGGGGCGTTATCGCACGTTAGGAGGGCCAGGCACCCTGTGCACACGGTCGTCGTCCCGGCCTGAACAGCGACGCCCGCCTGGCCCGGGCCGTGATGGTCAGGGCCGGCGGTCGTGGAAGGTACGGCGCAGGTCGCTCACCCAGGCGTCGGGGTTCTCCCAGGGGATGAAATGGCCGCCGCGGTCGTGGGCGGCGACGTTGACGTGGTTGAACCAGGCGGCCTGCGGGCCGTTGGTGAAGGCCTGGACGCGTTCCTCGGCGGTATGGATGCCGGGTGGGTTCTCGTAGGTGACGAACGTGAGCCCGACCGGGGCCGCCACGACCGGGGTGCGGTCGTGGGCGGGGGCCCAGGGATAGCGGTTGGCGTTGGCGTAGTAGCGCAGGGAGGTGGCGATGGAGTTGTTCACCCAGTAGATCGTGGCGTGGGTGAGCAGGTCGTCCCTGGTGAACACGGATGCGAGATCGCCGCCATGGTCGCTCCAGGAGTACCAGCGTTCCAGCAGCCAGGCGAGCAGGCCGGCGGGGGAGTCGGCGAGGCCGTGGGCCAGGGTGGCGCCGTCGAGCATGTGCACGGCCAGGTGCGGCGCCCAGCGGCGGTCCTGGGCGATGATCCGGGCCCGGATCTCGGCGGGCTGGTCATCGGTCAGCGGCCGGTTACGGGCGAAGTCCCAGGCGCGGGGGCCGGTGAAGAAGTCCAGCGGCAGCCCGGAACCGATGTGGATGCCATAGAGCTCGTCGGCGTACTTGTGACCGAGCTGGCTGGAGACGACCGCGCCGATGTCGCAGCCCCCGGCGGCGTACTTCGCATATCCCAGGGTCTCGGTCATCAACGTGTGCCAGAGGTCCGCGACCTTCCAGAAGTTCATCGCAGGAAAGCCGGTGAGCGGCCCGGGAAAACCGAAACCGGGCAGCGACGGCACGATGACGTCGAACGCGTCGGCGGGGTCGCCGCCGAACGCCCCCGGGTCGGCGAGCGGGTCGATGACCTTCGACCAGTGCCAGAACGTCCACGGCCAGCCATGGGTGAGGATCAGCGGAATCGGGCGGGGACCACGCCCGGCCCGGCGCAGGAAGTGCACGGGGACACCGGCGACGCTGACCTGGTAATGCTCGTAGGCGTTGATCGCGGCCTCGGCTTTGCGCCAGTCATAGCCCTGCGCCCAGTAGCCAGCCAGCTCACGCAGCCAGCTCGCCGGGACGCCATAGGACCCGTCCTCGTTCCCCTCGTCCACGGGCGGACGGGTCAACCGGAGACGGACGCGCAGGTCCTCGAGGACATCGTCGGGCACATGGATCTGGGTGGGCGCCAGGGAGAAGGCAGGCGGGGAGGTCATGCGGGTGATTCTCCGCGCCTGCGGCCGCAGGGAGTTCCCGGGCCGCGTTCGTCCCGGGTGCCGCGGTCAGTCCTCGAACACCGACCAGCAGAGGTCGTTGCGCAGCCGCTGATCGTCGAGAACCAGGCCGCGGATCGCGGCGGGGAGCTGGGCCCGTTGCCAGCGGCACTCGCGGCGACCGGCGCTGTGCGCCTGGTCGGCGGGGGCCGCCGCACGCACCGCTTTGATCGCGTAGGCCGCGGCGCCGAGTTCGATCGGGGCACCGCCACCGAGCGCCGCGACG
>NZ_JALKFU020001232.1 GCF_023242965.2 Frankia sp. AgKG'84/4 | reverse complement strand
GCTGCGGGGGACCGGGGCTGGGCGGCTGCGGCCCGCTCGGCGCGTTGCCGCCGGACCAGGCGAGCTGGGTCTGGTCGTCGGACTGGTCCGGGCCGCCCCATCCGCCCGCCGGCGTCGGGCCGGACCCGGGCGCGCCGCCTGGCGTGCCGGCGGACTGCGGCCGGGAACCGCCCTGCTGGTTCCACGGCTCGCGGTTCCCGTCACCGCCCGGTGGCTGGTGAGGAGGGTTCTGGTCAGTCACGATCGTCCTCTCCGGCGCAACCAGGCCGCGTTCGGATTAAATCGACCATAGGGTACGCGCCACGCAAGGCTACATAAATCAACTTGCACATGAGACAATGCCCGACCCGACACGGATCCGCCAATCGCGGTCGTTCGGGAACCCGCCCGCGGCCTGCGTAGGTCCGGGCCCGCTCGCTAGGCTGTACCTTCAGCGTTCTTCCCCGTCGGCTCCGGAGTCCCGCGTGCCCTGCTGTCTGGCCGGTCGGACGAGCCGCCGCGGCCCGTCTCGTTCCTCCCGCTGCGCGCGGACCGACCGACGTGCCCCGACACGGATCCTGCCAGCGCCGACCACAGGCCGGACGGGCGGGCCGGCGATGCCGGCGGCAGGCGTCGTCCCGCCCGTGCGCGAGCCGACGGTCCGTGGGCGTTGGGCCGGGTCGCGGCGCGCGATGATCTGGGCTGTGCCCGCGCGGCTCGCGGACGGGCCCCGATGAGCCAGCCGTTGCCCGCCTCGGTGCGCCACCACGTCGTCGAGATCGCCGCGCTGACCCTGGCCGACCTGCCCGAGTCCGAGGTCCCGCCCTCGCTGGCCGCGGTGCGACGGTTCAAGCCGTCCCGGCGGGCCAGGCTCGGCGCCGTGCCGCTGGCCGCCGCCGTCGACGGCGAGGCGTTCCGCGGCCGGGTCGCCGCCTGGATCCGGCTGCACCACCCGGAGGTGGCCGAGGCGGTCGAGTCACCCGGCGGGCCGCCGCCCGCCGCGCCACCGGAGAAGATCGCCGCCATCGCCTACCTGCTCCGGGCGCCGGCCTGGCCGGACCTGCTCGCCGAGGCCGCCGCGTCGAGCGCGGAGGCCGCGGTCCGCAGCCGCGTCGATGAGGCCGAGGGAACCATTCGCCGGCTCACCGACCAGCTCACGGCCAACCAGCGCGGCGCCGCCGACGAACAGGAACAGCTGCGTACCCGGCTGAGCGCGACACGCGCCGAGGCGGACGACGCCCGACGCCGGCTGCGCACCTGCGCCGAGCGCATCCGGCGGGCGGAGGAGTCGGCCCGTGAGTCGGTCGCCGCGGCCGAGGCCGCACGGGACAGCGCGGTCGCGACCGGGCGGGAGGCCGAGTCGGAGGTGCGCCGGCTGCGGGCCCGGATCGCGGAGCTGGAGAAGACGCTGGCGGGCGCTCGCCGGGACAGCCGCGGTTCGCGCAGCGTCGACGACGCCCGGATGCGGGTGCTGCTCGATACCCTGATCGCCTCGGCCAACGGGGTGCGCCGGGAGCTGGACCTGCCCACGATGGTCAGCCGGCCGGCCGACCTGCTTGCCCGCGGCAGTGACGGCCCGACCAGCACCCCGCACGCGTTCGCCGGCGCCCTCGGGCGGCCCAACGACGATCCGACCCTCATCGACGAGGTCCTCGCCGTGCCCGGCGTGCACCTGATCATCGATGGGTACAACGTGACCAAGCGCGGCTTCGGCGGGCTCACCCTGCAGGCACAGCGGGAACGGCTGCTGTCCGGGGTCGGCGCGCTCGCCGGGCGCCATCCCGACAGCGAGGTCACGGTCGTGTTCGACGCGACCGCCGTGGTCGCCCGGCCGGTCGGCGTGACGATGCCGCGCGGGCTGCGGGTGCTGTTCAGCCGGGCGGGCCGGTTGGCGGACGAGGAGATCGTGCGGCTGGTGGGGATGGAGCCCGAGGGCCGTCCCGTGTTCGTCGTGACCTCCGACCGGGAGGTGGCGGACAACAGCGTGGCGAGGGGCGCCCGCGCCGTGCCGTCCGAAGCTCTGCTGGCGCGCCTGCACCGCTGACGCGGCTGGCCCCCGCGTTCGTCCGGTTCCCGCGGGGCTCGTGGCGCACCGGCGCGGGCCGGCGCACTGTGCGGTCGGGGGGTTCCGCCGTGCCGTCCGCGGAAACTGCCGGGGCGGTCCGCCGCGCCGGCCGCGGAAAATTGTCAGACCCGGGTCCTACCGTTCGGTGACGAAGGGAATTCGGTGCGCGGGCGTCGTTGCCGCCGCCGGTCGGATCTCGGGAAGGTGGGGCCGATGTTGATCGACTGCGATTCCTGCGTCGCCCGCGGCGTCCGGTGCGCCGGCTGTGTCGTCACCGTCATGTTCGCCGACGCCGCCCCGCGTCCCGCGGCGCGCGGCGCGGATCCCGGACCGGACCTTGAGTGAGACGTCGTCCAACGCATGGACGCGCGCGGCGCCGGAGCCGAAGAACCGGCTGACGC
>NZ_JALKFU020000071.1 GCF_023242965.2 Frankia sp. AgKG'84/4 | reverse complement strand
CCGCTGCGCCGCGGCGAGCCGGATCCGCCCGGCGTCGAACTCCTCGGCGGCCCGTGCCGTCTGCCGGGTGGACTCGTCGAGCGCGGCCCGGGTGCGTTCGATGTCGGCCCGCACGGCGTCGAGGCTCGACGAGGTCGACGATGGCGCCCCCCAGGCGACACCGGCCGGTACGGCGAGGGCCGCGGACCCGGCCAGCAGCAGCCCCGCCAGGGCCGCCGCGACCGGCCCGGTCAGCCGGGTGGTGCGGCCACGCGGGCCACCCGCGCCTTGCGGTCGGTACCGCGCCGGCGGCGCCGGCAACCGCATCAGCGGCGAGAACGGTGACAACAAGGACGCAGGTACCGGCATTGACGGTGGCGCCGAAGAGGGGGATTCCGGAGATTGCGGGGCTGGCGCCGACAAGGGCGACAACGATGGCATCGAGTGCGATGAGTGGGGCGGTGGCAATGGCGTCCGTGGTGCTGGGATCAGGACCGGTGTTTCAGCCCGACGTGCGAGTCCTTCGGAGCCGCTCCCGGCGTCGGCGTCGTAGTGGCGGGTCTCGGATTGCGGTTCGCCGGCGTCGCGATGCCAGCCCTCCGCAGGGACGCTGCTCACACCGCCGGACCGTAACTATTCGCAGTTGTACAGTCACGGAAGCACGCCGAACCCGGCGGAGAGTCTCCGTGCACCCACCGAGAGACTGCCGAAACGGGCCACGGGGCGCCCAATTTAGCGATTTCACACGTAAGAAACAGCTAAGACACAGGTTGGGAACAGATCTTGCCGACTCTTCGGACCCGAGGATCCGGGACGAGAGCAGCGTGGCCGGGGACCGGGTGAGCGCATCCGCGCACCGCGCGGGGGGATGACAGGAGAGACATGGACAAATTGAACTCGGGCGACACCGCGTGGATGCTCACAAGTGCTGCAATCGTGCTGTTCATGACACCCGGACTTGCCTTCTTCTACGGCGGCATGGTTCGGGCGAAGAACGTGCTCGGCATGATCATGCAGAACTTCTTCGCCATCGGCATCGTCACGCTCGTGTGGTCCCTGCTGGGCTTCAGCCTGGCCTTCGGCTCGGGTAACGGCTTCTGGGGCGGATTCCATTTCGCCGCGCTGCAGAACCTGAGCGAGGGCGATGGAGCCATCCCCTACGTCGTGTTCGTCGCGTTCCAGCTGATGTTCGCGATCATCACGCCCGCCCTGATCACCGGTGCTGTCGCCGACCGGATGAAGTTCAGCGCGTTCGCGATCTTCATCACGCTGTGGTCGCTGTTCGTCTACTCGCCGATCGCGCACTGGGTGTGGGCGACCAACGGCTGGCTGTTCAAGCGCGGCGCGATGGACTTCGCGGGTGGCACGGTCGTGCACGCCAACGCCGGTATCGCCGCGATCGTGCTCGCGCTCGTCCTGGGCAAGCGGGTCGGCTGGCCCAGCGGGGACTTCCGGCCGCACAACGTGCCGTTCGTCCTGCTCGGCACCGGCATCCTGTGGGTCGGCTGGTTCGGGTTCAACGCCGGTTCGGCGCTGGCCGCGAACGGCCTCGCCGGTTTCGCCCTGCTCAACACGCAGATCGCGGCCGGTGTCGCGATCCTCGGCTGGCTCGCCGTCGAGAAGCTGCGCGACGGTAAGGCCACCACACTCGGCGCCGCGTCCGGTGCGGTCGCCGGTCTGGTCGCCATCACCCCGGCCTGTGGTTTCGTCTCCCCGATGGGCTCGATCGCGGTCGGCGGCATCGCCGGCATCGTCTGCGCCCTGGCCACGTCCATCAAGGGCAAGGTCGGCATCGACGACTCCCTGGACGTCGGCGCGGTCCACCTCATCGGTGGTGTGCTCGGCGCCCTGCTGACCGGTCTGTTCGCCACGGTGGACACGAACTCGGCCGGCAAGGACGGCGTGTTCTACGGCGGCCCGTGGAGCGTGTTCGGCGAGCAGGCCCTCGCGGTCGGCGCGACGCTCGGCTACTCGGCCGCCGTCACGCTGATCATCGCGCTGGCGATCAAGTACACGATCGGCCTGCGGATGACCGACGAGGACCAGGTCACCGGTATGGACGAGGCCCTGCACGGGGAGACGGCCTACCGCTACACCTCCATTGGCGGCGGTGGCGGTTCGCTGACCTCCAGCGTCACCCCCGTCAAGGTGCCTGAGGAGGCCCAGGCATGACCAAGCTCGTCACCGCTGTCATCAAGCCGTTCAAGGTGGACGACGTCAAGACGGCACTGGAGAAGTTGGGCGTTCACGGCCTGACCGTCTCCGAAGTGCAGGGCTTCGGTCGGCAGAAGGGCCACACCGAGGTCTACCGCGGCGCGGAGTACAAGGTCGACTTCGTTCCGAAGATCAAGATCGAGGTCGTGGTCTCGGACGAGTCCGTCGACGAGTTGGTCGCCGCGATCACCGCGGCCGCGCAGACCGGCAAGATCGGTGACGGCAAGGTCTGGGTCGTTCCGGTCGAGTCCGTCATCCGGGTTCGCACCGGTGAGCGGGGCGACGACGCGATCTGACCGCCGCAGCGGCGGGGCCACCGAACGGTGACCTCGCCGCGGTGGGCGGCGTCGCGGGCCGCATCCGCCGACACGCGACGCGCACCAGCACCACCTCTGGTCCGGACGTTCGGCACCATCAGAATGTCCAGCACGGCAAGCACACCAGCAGTTCCAGCAGTATCAGCGAGAACAGCAGTATCAGCGAGAACAGCACCAGCACATGAGGCGGCACCGCGCGGTCATCGGCGCGGTGCCGCGCCCATGCGCACCGGGAACGTCACGTCCGGCTGGGTGTCCGCGACCGGTCCCGACCGGGGACCGGTCGCCCTGGCCGGACGGGCAGCCCACCGCCGAGGAGGACGCCCATGAAGGACCGCCTCGACGTCCTGCGCGGCCGGCATGAGCCGCTCCCCGCGGCCACCGGAGCCGCGCTGCGCCGTCACCTCACCGACCTGGCCGACGAGGTGCTCGTCGAACTGTTCGGCGAGCCCGGTCCCGGGATCGCCCTCGTCGCTGTCGGCGGGTACGGCCGGGCCGAACCGGCCTTCGGCAGCGACCTCGACCTGGTCCTCCTCCACGACGGCCGCCGCCGCGACGTGTCCGCCGTCGCCGACGCGGTCTGGTACCCGCTGTGGGACGCCAGCGTCGGTCTCGACCACAGCGTGCGCACCATCGACGAAGCCGTCGCCGTCGCCGACGACGACCTCAAGGCGGCGCTCGGCCTGCTCGACGCCCGCCATGTCGCGGGCGACGAGAACCTCAGCCGGGAACTGTCCAGCCGCGCCCGCACCCGCTGGCGCACCCGGGCGCCGAAACGGCTGCCCGAGCTCGCCGCCGCCGTCGCCGAGCGCTCCGCGCGGCTCGGCGAGGTCGCCTTCCTGCTGGAACCCGACGTCAAGGAGTCCCGCGGCGGCCTGCGTGACGTCGACGCCCTGCGAGCCCTCGCCGCCGCCTGGGTCGCCGAGGTGCCCTCCGAACGCGTTCTCGCCGCCGCCGGCGTGCTGCTCGACGTCCGCGGCGAGATCCGCCGCCTCAGCTCCGGGCGCCCCCAGGACCGGATGCTGCTCCAGGACGGCACGGCCGTCGCCGAGGCGCTCGGCCACCCCGACTCGATGGCGCTCGCCCACATCATCGCCGACGCCGGGCGGACCATCTCCTGGGCCTGGGACGCCACCTGGTACCGGACCGCCGCCGGGCTGCGCAACACCTCCTGGCGCCCCGGCCGCCGGCCCGTGCGGCGCCCCCTCGACGAAGGCGTGATCGACCAGGGTGGCGAGATCCAGCTCGCCCTGGACGTCGAACCGGCGAAGGACCCGGTCCTTGTGCTGCGGGTCGCCGCAGCGGCGGCGCGCACCGGCCTGCCGCTGGGCCGCTACGCCGTCGACCGGCTCGCCCGCGAGGCACCCGAGATGCCGTCACCGTGGCCGCCCGCCGCCCGCGACGCCCTCGTCGCGCTGCTGGCGACCGGGGACGTCGCCATCGGCGTCCTGGAGTCCCTCGACCAGGTCGGCCTGCTCGTCCGCCTGCTGCCGGAGTGGGCGGCGGTACGCAGCCGCCCCCAGCGCAACCCGTACCACCGCTTCACCGTCGACCGGCACCTGATGGAGACCGCGGCCCGGGCAGCCGCCTTCACCCGCGAGGTCGACCGGCCGGACCTGCTCCTGCTCGGCGCGCTGCTGCACGACATCGGCAAGGGCTTCCCCGGCGACCACACCGACGCCGGGATCGAACAGGTGCTGCTGATCGGCCCGCGCCTCGGCCTGCCCCCCGACGACGTCGCCGTCCTGGTCGCGATGGTGCGCCACCACCTGCTGCTCGGTGAGTCCGCCACCCGGCGCGACATCGACGACCTGGCGACCATCGAGGCCGTCGCCGCCGCCGTCGGCAGCGACCGGGTCCTCACCCTGCTGCACCGGCTGACCGAGGCCGACTCCCGTGCCACCGGGCCGAGCGCCTGGAATGCCTGGAAGGCCCGGTTGATCGGCGATCTGGTCACCCGCGCCCGGGCGCTGCTCGGCGGCGAACGGATGCCCTGCCCGCCCCGCCTCGACGACCGCCAGCGCGACCTGCTCGCCCTGACGGAGGAGCATGTCGTCCAGGTCAACCCGCTGCCCGACGAGGGGATGTTCGAGGTCGTCGTCGTCACCACCGACCGCGTCGGCCTGCTGGCCGTGACCGCGGGGATCCTCGCGATGAACCGGCTCGACATCCGGCGGGCCTCCGCCCGCAGCCACGACGGCCGGGCGCTGCTGCAGGCTGCCGTCGCCGCGTCGCACGGGCGGGTGCCGGACCGGGCCAAGCTGCTGGCCGACCTGCGCGCCGCACTGGCCGGCACGGTGGACATCGCGGAACGACTCGCCGCCCGGGAACGCGACTACGCCGGTGTGAAGCACTGGACCACTCCCGGACCGCCGCAGGTGATCTTCGATGATCTGGGGGAGACCACGGTGCTGGAGGTCCGCGCCCCCGACCGTGCCGGGGTGCTGTTCCGCATCGTCCGGGAGCTGTCCGTGCTGCGGCTCAACGTCGGCACCGCGATCGTGGCGACCCTGGGCCTCGACGTGGTCGACGCCTTCTACCTGCGCGAGCCGGACGGCGCGCCGGTGGCGGACGAGTCCCGGCGCGGGGAGATCGCGCGGGCGGTCCTCACCGCCCTCGGCGGCCAGCCCGAGCAGGCTGGGCACCTCGCCAGCGGAGCCGGTGCCATCGCGCCACCGGCGGCGGACGGCGCCCAGGCGGACCCGGCGGCGGTCAGCATCGTCCCGGGCTGACCGTACCGGTCACGGACCCGGCAGATCCATCCGCGCTCACCGACTGAGCCTGTGATCCACGCCGCGCACCGCCGGCCGGACCCGGCCCGTTCGTACCCTGAGCGGAGACGCTATGATGGCGGTGCACGTTGGGAGGCTTCGCCTAGTCCGGTCTATGGCGCCGCACTGCTAATGCGGTTGGGGGCTTCAACCCCCTCCCGGGTTCAAATCCCGGAGCCTCCGCCCTTCGTTATCCCGGGGTCCGCCGCCTACGTCGGCGGGCTCCGCCCTCCGCTCGTCCACCGGGTCACAGAGCTAGCCTGACGGCCGGCGCTTCCGGGAACAGGCCGGCGAGGCGTTCGCACCGTTTACCTGGCGGACCGCCGAAGGGGCCGGTCCGGAGGTGCTGGACGATTCGGCGGCCGACCGGGTCGCGGAGCATCATGCAACTGTGCCCGCCCTGATCCGCGCAAAGCTCGGCGGGGGCAGGTATTCGCTGCTGATCGTCGTCGTGCCGTTGCTGTTCGGTGTTCTGGTGATGCACGGCGGCCTGTCGATTCACCCGGGCCGCACGGGGCCGGCCGGGCATCATCTGGCCGTTGGCCATGCGGCTTCGTCGCCGATTGTGGGCGCCAACGCGACCATGACGCACCCCGGGCCCGGACGGAACGCCACGCTCGGTCCGCCTTTCTCCGGGGGCCCGCAGCATGGCGCCCACTCCGGCCCACTGTGCATGGCTGTTCTCCGACTCAGCGGCCTTTTCCTCCTCATCGTGCTGTTGGCCAGCGCTGCCCGGTCCGCGCGAGGGCTGCCGAACCGGTTCCGTCGTCCGCCGCGGCCAGACCGGTTGCCGCCCGGCGACTGGCCGCACTCCCCCGCTCCCGCGCTCTCCCAACTCTGCGTTCTTCGCCGGTAGACCGCCGGACGCGGCCGAGGATGTCGCCCTGGACTCCGCCGGCCGGCTACGGACCACGGCCCTGCAGGCATCCAGCAGACGAGGAAACCGAACGTGAGACGACTGGTACTGCTTTTCGTGACCCTGTTCGCCCTGGCCTTTCTCGCGGCCTGTGGCGGCGACGGGAATGGCGCCGACCAGGAGGACACCGCTACCGGTGCACACAACGCGGCGGACATCGCGTTCGCCCAGCGCATGATTCCCCATCACCGCCAGGCCATCGAGATGGCCGACCTGGCCTCCACCCGAGCCAGGGACGCCCGGGTGAGCACCATGGCACGACAGATCCGGGCGACGCAGGAACCCCAGATCGCCACCATGACCGGCTGGCTCACCGCCTGGGGACGGGCCGTCGCAGCTCCGGCGCCGCACAGCTTGCCCGGTACGAGTCCCACCAGCGCCCCGCACTCGGACCACACCATGAGCGACCAGGCGATGGCGTCCATGACGCCGGGTGGCGACATGGACGGGATGATGTCTGTCGAGGACATGACCGCGCTGCGCAATGCGCGCGGATCCAATTTCGACGAGCTCTTCCTCGCGATGATGATTGAGCACCACCAGGGAGCCGTCTCCGCCGCGGCAGCCGAACGGCGCGACGGCATTCATCCGCCGGCCCGCCAGCTTGCCGAGGACGTCCAGCGCACCCAGACCACGGAGATCAGCGACATGCAGAGCCTCCTCACCGAGATCTGACTCCGCGGCTCGCCTCCTGACCGCCCTCAGCCGCTCAACCCGAGCTGATGTCAGGACTCCCGGTGGTGGTCGGCACACGTCCGGCCACCACTGAGCCCGCGAGGGCCTCGACAGTCACTACCCGATCACACCTCAAGCACTCTGGATCACCTTTCTACGGACACTTTCCGGCCAAATGGAACCGGCCTGTTCAGAACCACCGGAGAATCCTGCCTGGCATCGCGCGTCGGCAGGCCTCGACGTGGGCGGCCCCTAGCCGTGTCGTCGCCGCGTACCGCGCGGCGCCCACTGCTACACCACAGCCCGGCAGCCGGAAGGACATCAGCGCGGTGATCACCGACGATGTTGTTGCGGCCGTCTTCGACTCCCTTCCAACACCGGTCGCCGTGCTCGGCCCGGACGGCACGGTGCTCCGTCTGAGCGAAGCCTGGCGCCGCAGCGCCGCGACAGGCTTCGCACTGCTCCCCGTCCGCCCGGGCATGAGCTGGCTGGCCGCCTGTGACCAGGCCGCGGACGCGGCCGAGCGGGCGGCCGGCCAGCGGAGCGACCCGGACGGTGGTGCACCGCCCGACAACACCCACGGACTCCATGTCGATCAGGTGTCCCGCGTCCGCGAACTGGCCCGACTGTCCCGCCAGATCATCGACCGCCGACGGACCCGGGCACGGATCGAACTGCCACAACCCACGGTCGGGAACCACCGCTGGCTCGACGTTCGGATGAGCACCTTCATACGCGGCGCCGGGGTGATCGTCGTCGTCGACGACATCACCGAGCGACACCAGCGGGAGACGGCGCTCCAGCATCGGGCGACGACGGACGCCGTCACCGGCCTGCCGAACCGGGCCGCACTGCATGCGTGGTTCGCGGCGAGTTCCGCCGCCACTGGAAAAGCCAACCCGGACGTTCCCGCCGCCGGCGAGGAATCCATAACCGCCTCGCCGGACACAACAGGGCTGGCCGCACTCTTCCTGGATCTGGATTCCTTTCGCCGCGTCAACAGCTCTTTCGACTATTCAGTTGGAGACGCTACCTTACGTGCCGCCGGAAGGCGCTTCGCAAGCGTACTCGGCCCGACCGACATAGTCGGGAGATGGGACGGCGACGAATTCGTCGTACTCACCACAGCCGGCACCGCCGCCGCCGTCGCCGATCTCGCTGAACGCCTTGGCGCCGCCCTCACGGAACCGCTCGACGTGCATGGTCACCGCATCCGCCTCTCGGTCAGCATAGGCGCCGCGCTGACCCACGTCGCGCTCCCGTCCGCGTCGTCCGCATCGCCGGAAAACAGGCGAAAATCATCGGCTTCAGCAACGCGGGGCACCAGCCAGTCCCCGGCCGAGCACTGGGACGTGCTGGTGGCACGAGCCGGCCGAGAGCTGATCAGGACCCGCTCCCAGCATAGGACGGGTCGGGCGCGGCGAAGCCATTCCACTCCGTGACTCGACCTTTCTGCTGCTCCACGAGAATTCTCGCGACCATAAACCAAAAGTTATTCACGGAGCGTCGCCTACACTCGCCAGGACCGTTTTCCCAGCCGTAATCTCCGGCCTGTGCAGCTCACTTTCACCGTTCATGACCTCCATACCGGAGCGCGCGGCGACGTCCTCGTACGCGCCGATGGCGAAACTCCGGTCGGCATGTTGTCCGTCGCGCTCGCGGCCGCCATCCGGCCCAGCGGCCACGACCGCGCTCCGGCCCGGGCGGGGCCGTCTCTGAGCCTCGCCGGTCACGCCGCCCCCCTCGACCCGAGCCTGCCGCTCGCGCGGTCCCCAGTACACGAGGGCGCTGTCCTGCTCCTCGACGCGCCCGCGTGCCGCCGAGTCTCCGCCGCCGGCCTCGTCGATCTCGTCGTCGCGGCGGGCCCGGGCGCCGGAGTCATTCATCCACTGCCGGCGGGCGAACACGCCATCAGCATCGAGCCGGACGGCGCGGTGCTGCTTGGCCCCGCAGGTGCGAGTGAGCCACCTCACCTGACAGTCCGAATCGCTGTCGACGGGACCTGGGATGTCCTGCCGGGCCCGCACGTCGACGTCGCCCCACCGGCCGAGGCAACAGCAACCGACGCGTCGGTCATCCTGGTGCACTCGCCCGCGCTCACACTCCGACTCCAGCCGCCTCCGCCCGCGGAATTCCCTCGGCTGCCGGCCGCGACGACGCCAGGTCGGCTAGAGGTCAACCGTCCGCCCCGACTCCGGGCGTCGCGTGAGTCGTCCGCGTTCCAGCTACCCGTACCGCCCACGCGCCCGCGGGCGACTCCGGTCCCGGTCCTGGCCACCCTGTTGCCCCTGCTGGCCGCGGCCGGTCTGGCCGTGGCGCTGGGATCCACCACCCTGCTGCTGTTCGGTCTGCTCGGACCCGTGAATCTCGTGGCGTCGGTGGTGAGTACCCGGCGAAGCGACCGCCGCGCTTTTCGCGCCGAACGCACTCGCCATCAGCGGCTCGGCGCGGAGGTGCGGCGCGCGGCAGAGGTGGCGCTGCGGATCGAGCAGGATCAGCAGCACGCCGACCATCCCGATCCGGCGGGGTTGTTCGTCAGTGCCTGGCGGCGCGACGCAGGGCTGTGGCGAAGTCGCCGGAGCGATGAGGACTATCTGCTGCTGCGGGTGGGGACCGCGACGCAGCCGACCGCGATCGAGGTCTCGCCGGCCGTTCCAGGTCAGGCGACGGACCGGCTCAGCGCGAACGTCCCCGCGGTGATCTCGCTGGCCGACCATGGCGTCATCGGCGTCGCCGGCCCCGTTGGGGTCGCCCGCGCCCTCGGGCACTGGCTCGTCGTTCAGGCCGCCGTCCAGCACGGCCCTCGGACCCTGGCTATCTGCGTGCTGGTGGCCGATCCGGCGCACGCTGTCGACTGGCGCTGGGTTCGCTGGCTACCGCACTGCCGGCGTGCGTCCTCGACGATCGCCTGGTTCGCGGCGGACGCCACCGGCCTTTCCACCTGTGTCAGCGAGCTGCGCGCGATCATCGACGACCGAAAGGATCACCCTCCTCGGAACGCCGCGCATGAGCCGGACGTCCTGGTCGTGCTCGACGGCGCGCGCACGCTGCGCTCCCGCCCTGGGGTGAGCGCCGTACTCGAGGCGGGTCCCGCTGTCGGAGTGCACGTCCTCTGTCTGGAATCGACGGTGCGGGACCTGCCCGCCGAATGTGGCGCCGTCGTGGAGCTGGTGGGTCGCCACCTCACGATGCGCCAGGATCGGGGCACGACCGTTGCGGGCATCAGGCCCGATCTCGTCGGGCCGGTCGGCGCTCACCTCAGCCCGTCAGGACTCAGTGGGTCCGCGCGGTGGTGCGAGTCGGTGGCGCGGGCGCTCGCACCGCTACGTGAGCCGGGAGGCGACGACAGCGCGCTGCCCGCCGCCGTCTCACTTTCGGAGATCATGTGTCTGGACCGGCTGACCGCGGCCGCGGTCAGCCGGCGCTGGCAGGCCGCCCAGGAAACTCCGGCCGCGGCTGGCCCGCGTCCGGTCCCGATCGGCATCGCCAGCGGTAGGCCATTCCAGCTGGACATCGTCCGAGACGGCCCGCACGGCCTGATCGCGGGAACGACCGGATCAGGCAAGTCCGAGCTGCTTCAGACGCTGATCATTGCGCACGCGATGACCTACCGACCGGACGAACTGGTCTTCGTCCTTGTCGACTACAAGGGGGGCAGCGCGTTCGCCGAATGCGCCGCGCTTCCCCACACCGTCGGCCTGGTAACTGATCTGGACCCGCATCTGGTCCGGCGCGCTCTGGTCTCGCTGTCGGCCGAGCTGCGCCGGCGCGAGGAGCTGCTCGCCCGGTTCCAGGCCAAGGATCTGGCGGCGCTCGCACGGCAGTCACGGCCCCACGGCACCGTTCCCCCGCGGCTACTGCTCGTCGTGGACGAGTTCGCGACTCTGGCCCGCGAGCTGCCCGACTTCGTGGCCGGCCTCGTCAGCCTCGCCCAGCGCGGCCGATCCCTGGGTCTGCATCTCCTGTTGGCCACCCAGCGACCGAGCGGAGTCGTCTCCCCCGAGATCCGGGCCAACACGAACCTGCGCATCGCACTACGAGTGACCGACGCGGCCGAGAGCGAGGACATCGTCGGCCGGCCGGACGCGGCCCTCATCTCGACGGCGACGCCAGGCAGAGCAGTGCTGCGGACCGGGCCGGACCGTGTGTCGGTGGTGCAGACGGGCTGGGTCGGCGGTCCGGCCGCGAACGCGCAGGCCGGGGCGCCCCCGCCCGAAGTGATTCCACTGCTCTGGCCGGATCAGACCAGCGGCGAGGTCGCCAGGGACACCCAGGTCGGGTCCGCCGCCGGGGACACCGAACTAACCGTCCTGGTCCACGCGGTACGCGAAGCCGCCATGGCACTGTACGTACCCGAGCAGCGACGCCCCTGGCTCCCACCCCTACTCGACCAGATCTCCGTGCTCGACTCCCGGGACCGCCGGACGCCCGGAGACCTCATCCCGGTGTCGATCGGTCTCGCCGACCACTGCGCCCTCCAGGCCCAGCGGCCATTCACCTTCGATGTCGTGGACGGCGGCCACCTGCTCGTTGTCGGCGCCGCCCGGTCGGGGCGATCCACCGCACTGCGCACCGTGGCAGGCGCGATCGCCGCCGCGCTCTCGCCCCGGGACGTCCACCTCTACTGTCTGGACTTCGGTGGTGACGCGCTCACCCCGCTGAGCGCTCTTCCGCACACCGGTGCGTGTGTCGGCCGCGACGACGTCGAGCGGGTCGGCCGGCTGCTCGCCCGGCTGACCAGCACCGTGGAGCGCCGCCGGCGACAGTTCGCCGCCGACGGGGTGGCTGACCTGCGCGAAGCACGGCGATCAGGCGGCCTCCCTGGCCTGCCCTACATCGTTGTCCTGGTCGACGGCTTCGAGGGATTTCTCGCCGAGTTCGAGGACCTGGACGGTGGGGACCTGGTCGAAAGCCTGTTGCGGCTGCTACGGGAAGGGGCTGCCGCCGGCCTGCGCATCGTTCTCTCCTCGGACCGTCGTGCGTTGGCTGGGCGCGTCGCGTCGCTGATCGAGGAACGGCTGGTGCTGCGCATGGCGGACCCGGGCGACTACGCGCTCGCCGGCCTCACCACGACTGATCTGCCCGAGCGGCTGCCGGCCGGGCGAGGCGTCGCGATCGGGGGGCGCTATCCCGATCCGGTCGAGGTCCAGCTGGGACTCCTCGCCTCGGATCCGTCCGGGCAGGCCCAGACGGTGGCATTGCGATCGGTGGGCAGACTGGCCGATCAGGTCGTCGCCGCCGATCCCCGGTGGGCCGAGCGCCGTCCGTTTCGCGTCGAGCCGCTACCGGAGCGCGTCGAGCACAGCCAGCTGGTCCGGACGCGCGGTGGTCAGGCGGTCGGTGGCTCGGCCGGTTCCGGCCGAAGGGTGGTGCTCGGGGTGGGGGGTGACGAGCTCGACGTCATCGAGATCGATCTCACCGCCGCTCCCGGGTTCGTCATCGGTGGCCCGCCGCGCGCCGGTCGGAGCAGCGTTCTGCTGACGATCGCGCTGTCCCTGCTCGCCGCCGGGGAGGCCATCATCGCCGTGACCCCACGCGCATCGCCGATGCGGCGCCTACGGCGCCATCCGGGTGTCACCCTCTTCGACGCCGACCTGAACCGTCTCGATGACGTCGGGCCCGGCGGCGGCGTCCGACCTCCGGACGGCTCACAGTGGCCGCCGTCGGTCGAACGTTCCTGGCTCGGCCAGCTGGCCGGCCGTCTCCCGGCCGCCGTGCTGATCGACGACGCCGAGCTGATCGGCGAGCCGGCGGCCACCACGCTCGCCGACCACTGGCGGCATGCCCGCGACACCGGGGGCGCGCTGATCCTGGCCGGGCACACGGAGGAGCTGCTCCTGCAGTACCGCGGTGTCGCGGTGGACGTCCGT
The DNA here is from genome assembly GCF_023242965.2 of Frankia sp. AgKG'84/4. GTDB lineage: Bacteria > Actinomycetota > Actinomycetes > Frankiales > Frankiaceae > Frankia. The sequence goes on along the minus strand of NZ_JALKFU020000071.1, from coordinate 2,803 downwards.
AGGGAGGGGCACGGCCTACTGCTTTCGCCCAGACGGACCACGGACGGCGACCTTCTCGGCGTCCGGCTTCCCCGCGGTGGCACGGGCCTCCAGCCGCCCGGGCGCGGCGTCATCGTCCGCGACGGTTCTGTCACCCCCATCCAGATCGTTCGTCCCTCAAGCCGAACCCAGCCCTGTCCACCCCGTCCATCGCCATCAACGGAGTCACATGAGAACGGTCACCACCCCGGCGGCCACGCAGGCCGCCGGACGGATGAGCCAGCTGCTACCAGCCCTGCAGCGGACGGCCACGAACCTCGTCAACCACGGCAACACCCTGGCGGATCCGCGGCACTGGGAGGGGCCGAAAGCCCAGGTCTTCCGCGGCCAGATCTGGCCGGAGGTCCAGCACGCGCTCACCACTCTGCACGCCAACCTCACCGAACTCGCCCACGGCATCGCCGAGATCAACAGGAGGACCGCCGAGGCAGGGAGCTGATGACCAGGCCGCTCAACCCCCTGACCGACTCGCCGCGCCAGCCTCCGCAGGGAGACCACCATGACCCGGTCTGACCTGACCGTACGCAGCACTCCTGAGGCGGTCAGCGCCATCGCCGGCCTTGCCTCGATAGTCAACGGCCCGCTTCTCGGCCACTTCGACGAACTCCGCTCCACCGCCAGGACCCTTACCGATCCGGAGAACTGGGACGGCCGCGGCGCGGTCGATTTCCGCACCAGCGTCTGGCCAGGCTACGAACGGACGTTGACGGAGCTGCACAGCCGACTCGACCAGCTGCGCGCCCGACTCGCCGAGATCCAGAACGACATCCAGAACGCCGGATGATCCGCCGACGGACGCGAGATCGATCAGTCTTGCGACCCGCCGGACAGCAGCGCCGTCGAGTCCGCCGTGTCGAGCAGGACGCAGGCCCGCTCCGTCCGGACCACCGCCTCTGCGATTTCCATCTGCAGCAGCAGCCATCCGGAACCGAGTCCGAGCAGGTCCGGGGTCGGATGCCGCTCGGCGAAAGTGATCGCGGCCGCTCGCGCCAGCGCAGCGCCCACCGGTGAGACCCAGCCGCCGAACGCGACCGACACCCACCTACCCGTGTCCGGCGACGGCCCGCACAGGTTCAGTCGGGCGGCCACATCCTGGTCGCCGAACGTGCCCATCATCACGGAGGGGGCGAGCACGAGGATCCGATCGGTGCGCGGCACCGGCTCCCCACCCACTGGTGCCACAGCCGCCGACGATTCCGGCGCGGTGGATCCCATCACCGGATGAGCCGGCGACATCCCCGCATGCCAGGGAGCCACCGGTGAACTGTCTGGCTCCGCCAGGGCTGCCTCGGCGGCCGCCGCGATGAAGCGCAGGCCATGCACGACTCGGCCGCCCCACAGCGCAAGGTTGGCGCAGGGCGCCGAGCTGATCAACAGCACAGCCGCCCTGATCGCTACGCCTTCAGCGCGCCGCCTCTGGTCCGCCATCCGTACCTCCACCTCGACCTGCAGCTATGGTTGACTAGCTTAGGTTTACCTAACTTAAAGGAGAAGAGCGCGATGCGCCACAAGCCGGTCGTCAAACTGAGCCGGAGCCTGGGCCTGCCCCTCACGGAGAAGGCGGTGAGACACTATGAGCGGCGGCCGTTTCCGCCGGGAGTCCACGGCCAGCGCCGTGTGACGATGACGCCCTACAAGGAGCGGTTGAGGGAGAAGCAGCGCCTGCGCTTCCAGTACCACGTCAGCGAGAAGCAGCTAAGGGCGGCCTTCGCCGCCGCGGCCCGGGGCTCGGGTCGAACCGGTCACACGCTCATCGAGGACCTCGAGTGCCGCTTGGACGCAACGGTCTGGCGCTCCGGGCTGGCCAAGACGATCTATCAGGCCCGGCAGTTCGTCAGCCACGGGCACATCCATGTCAATGGCGAGCGCGTCGACCGGCCGGGCCAGCGCCTCCAGCCCGGCGACGTCGTTTCCGTAGCACCTCGCAGCCGCGAGATGAGCCTGTTCCGGCTCGTCGCGCAGGGACCTGATCCCGCCACGGACCCACCGCCCTACCTGGAGGTCTATCGCCGCCAACTCACCGTGGTCGCCGATCGGCGACCACAGCGTACGGAGATTCCGGTGGTGTGCGACGAACAGCTCGTAGTCGAGTACTACGCCCGCTGATGCGCGACCGCCCACCAGCGGACGGTGGGCGCGGTGGAGGAGCAACGGTGCACCCCCTCCACGAGGTACGCCGAAAGCGCCAAACGAGTCACCGACAGCAATATTGATCGTGCGGCCACGCCTATCAACCGGACACTGAATGCTCATCGTGCGGAGGTCATGCGGAATGTGTCAGCCGATGCTCCCGCTGCGCGACCGCGCTGGTACGGTTACGCCGTGTTCGTACCGCTGTCGCCTTCGGCTCAGCGGGCGCGCGTAGGCCGGATGGCTACTGCGCACCGCTCCTGCCTGCCGGTCCAGACCAGATCGGCCTGCAGGTGTGGCCATGTGACGCTGCGGCATGCCGCACCACGCCAGGGCCGACGTCCACACAGAGAACGAATCTCATTAATGGTCACAAAAAAGCCGGAGAACTTACCGTTCGCACCGGATTGCTTGCTCAGCCGACCTAGCATGAGCGCCGGGTGGGATGCCCGGCGGCCGGGCACCGCTGCACCGCCGGCGTACTCGTCCGCCCGACCCTGCGCCTGATCGGGGGCGATCTATGTCGACCACACCGTTCTCCCCGGCACCCTCGCGCCCGCCGACCCGTGGCGGCCACGCGGGGCGACCGGCCGGCGGGCCGCCCGTCTCCGCGCCTCCACCATCGGGGCCCGGC
>NZ_JALKFU020001231.1 GCF_023242965.2 Frankia sp. AgKG'84/4 | reverse complement strand
GAGTGCGCCTCCGCACCGCAGACGAGGCGCCACCGGGACGGCGCCGGGCGCCCGGCGGCGGCCAGCCTCGCCCGGGCGGCGTGACGGGCGGTGACGAGCGCCGAGAGGTTCCCGACCGTGCCACCGGGGACGAACACGCCACCGGCCTGCGCTGGCAGGCCAGCGAGGTCGGCCAGCCAGCGCAGCACCTCGTTTTCGGCGTGCACGGCGCCGGCGCCCTCCAGCCAGCTGCCGCCGTAGATCGACGAGGCGCCGACCACGAGGTCGAACAGCACGGCCGCCCTGGTCGGGGCCGCCGGGATGAAGGCGAGGTTGCGCGGATGATCCGCCGAGACGCAGGCGCGCGAGAGGACCTCGTCGAAGATCTTCAGCGCGTGGGCGCCGCCGATCCCCTCGGCCGTGATCGTCCCGCCGGCCCGGGCGGACAGCTCCGCGGGCGAGGCCGAGCCGTCCAGCGGGACCTGGTCGTAGCCGAGGCGCAGCCTGGTGACATCGAAGACGGCCCGCATGAGCTCGGCCGTCTCGGCGTCAAACCGATGCACGACCGGAGCGGACCGCCGCGGGACGCGGACCTACGCGTCCTGCTTGCCGCGCTGACGCCGGAACAGGAAGCCGCCACCGACGAGAGCAAGCAGCATGACAATCGCACCGACACGCTTCACAACAAACCTCCACGTTGAGGGTTCAGCCTAACAACAACGGCCGATCCGGTCTGATCCGCGGGGCGAAGGACGCATTCCGGTGGACGCCGTCGACGTCGATCTGATCAGAACGGCCACCGGTGGAGCATCCGCTCACCGCCGGATTCCGAGCATGCCATGAACGCCGGCTGCGTGCGCGACCGGACCGCCGGAATTCCGTCGCGCCCCCCGTTCGGGCCCCGGACGGGTGCCGTATGACCGGGCATTCTTCGCGGGACGTGTCGATCGCGCGACGATTTCACGCCGGGTGCGGACAGCGGTGGGCGGCGGGTGTCCCCGACGCCTGCGCGTGCGGTGACGTGGTGCGACGCGGCGCGCCGGCAACCCCGGACCACCGCACGACGGGCCCACGGCCTCCCACGGCCGGGCACCTGGCCGCGGATGCCCGGCCACCGGCCGCGCCGCTACCCGCGGTTGGGGTCGCGGTGGCGGTCGGGGTCGGGGTCGGGGTCGGGGTTGCGGTGACGGTGATGGTCGGGGTCACCGCCCGTCCACGCCGGCGCTGGCTGGTCCGTCCGCTCGGCGACGAGGGCCGCGAGGACGTCGGCGTGGCACGGCTCTCCCGGCGGGCACCAGCAGCCGAGGCGGTGGCCGGCAAGAGTTGGTAGTTCGGCCAGCCGTTCCAGGCGTGAGTAGCGACGCCCGGCGCGGTCATGGCGCACGTCCGGGCCGCCCCCGGTGATCCACTCGGCGTACCGGGCGACGGCGCCGGGCCGGCCGAGCTCCCGCTGGTCGAAGGGATTGCCCCACCGGGTGGGCCTGGAGACCACGACGACGTCCGCCGGCTTGCGCCATCCGGACACACGGGACAACCGAACATGGGTTCGCGCGACGGTCATGTCCGCACCTCTCCCCGCACTCTCGCGTCCCTGCACCCTCGCGAACCGTTGTGCCCACTCCATCACCGTTCATCCTTCATCGAATGGTCATGACCGAATCCGACAGCGGACATCATCCGTTCACTTATGCGGGAGCCGGGCCCGGCGGAACACGTCGACGGCCCGGCCTCCGACTTTCCCAGCACACAACCGACACCCAGGCCACGGAAACCCGTATTCCTACGGGCCGCTGACCAGGTGTACACGTAGCATCAATTCCGTCACAGCAATCCGATGAATATGTTCTGGAAGTTGAGAGGAGGTGACGTGGCCCGAGTCTTCGTCAGTCACGCCAACTCCGACGGGGAGCTGGCCGACCGCGTCCACCGAACGCTGTCCGATCTCGGCCACGACGCATTCCTGGCCAGGAACATCCGGGCGGGAATCCGGCCCGGTGACGTCTGGCGGGAACGTCTGCACCAGGAACTGCGCGCGGCCGACGCGGTCATCTGCCTCCTGACCGACGCGTACAACGCCTCACCCTGGTGCGCCTACGAGATCGGCATCGCACACGAGGTCGGCAGCCTGCTGCTGCCCCTGCGGGCGCAGCCGGAGGTCACCTCCCCGCTGCTGGACGATCGCCAGCACGTCGTCCTCGCCGGCAACGACGGTTGGGGCGAGGACCTGGACGTGCCCCTGCGGCGCGTCGACGCGTCCGGCGGGCGCGGCTGGGCGTGGGACCGCTCACCGTTCCCGGGCCTGCGACCGTTCAGCCGGGACATGGCGCGGGTCTTCTTCGGCCGCGACGACGAGCTGCGCCGCCTGACCCACCGGCTGCGCGCGCTCAGCGCCCGGCGGCTGCTGCTCGTCGTCGGCAGTTCCGGCTGCGGGAAGTCGTCCCTGGTCGGCGCCGGACTGGCCGCGCGGCTCGGCGG
>NZ_JALKFU020001230.1 GCF_023242965.2 Frankia sp. AgKG'84/4 | reverse complement strand
GCCCAGCCCCGTCCCGCCGGGTCGCAGCCCGGCCTGAGCGGGGGCCGGCACAGCGTCGGCCGGGCCAGTGCGGTCGCCGCCGCCGAGACGGCGGGCTACCGCGCCCAGGTCACCTGGGAGCGCCGCTACGTCCGGCTGCTGATCCTGTTCGACGCCGCGGCCTGCGTGCTCGCGGTGGCGCTCGCGTTCGTCGTGCGCTTCGGGCATTTCGTCCGGTTCGACTCCGAGCCCGTTTCGATCCAGCCGTACATCGTGATGACGGCCCTGCTGCCGCCCGCCTGGGTGGTGGCGATGTCGCTCAACCGGGCCTACGAGAGCCGGTTCCTCGGCGGGGGCTCCGAGGAGTTCCGCCGGGTGGTCAACTCCGCCGCCCGGCTCACCGCCGCCGTCGCGATCGTCTCCTACGCCACCAAGGCCGAGATCGCCCGCAGCTACGTGCTCATCGCCTTCCCCGCCGCCACGGTGCTCTCGGTCGCCGGCCGGGTCGTCGGGCGCGGGATCCTGCACCGGATGCGCCGGGCCGGGCGATGTCTGCACCGGGTGCTCGTCGTCGGCGCCGGTGAGTCGGCGGCGACCCTCGTGCGCCTCGCGCAGCGCGACCCGACGTCCGGCTGGGCCGTCGTCGGCGTCGTGCTGGACCGTTCACCGGGCCGGCACAGCCACGACCGGCCCGAACGCAGCGGGTTCGACCTGCTCGGCGTGCCGATCGTCGGCACCTCCGAGACCCTGCACACCGCGATCACCGCCACCCACGCCACCACCGTCGCGATCTGTCCCCAGATGGATGGCGAGACGCTGCGCCGGGTGCTGTGGACGCTGGAGGGCAGCGACGTCGACGTGCTCGTCTCCTCGGCGCTCACCGACGTCACCGGCCCGCGGATCTCGATCCGTCCGGTCGCCGGCCTGCCGCTGCTGCACATCGAGGAGCCGGAGCTCACCGGCACCCGGCGGGTGATGAAGGGCGTGTTCGACCGCGTCGTCGCCGGCACCGTGATGCTGCTGTTCCTGCCGCTGTTCGTCGCGCTGGGCGTGGCGGTGCGGCTTACCAGCCGCGGGCCGGCGCTGTTCCGGCAGGTCCGGGTCGGTCGCGGCGGCGAGCACTTCACGATGTTCAAGTTCCGCTCGATGTATGTCGACGCCGAGGCCCGCAAGGCGGATCTGGAGTCTCTCAACGAGCGTGGCGAGGGCCTGCTGTTCAAGATGCGCGACGACCCGCGGATCACCCGGGTCGGCAAGTTCCTACGCAAGTGGTCACTCGACGAGCTCCCGCAGCTGCTCAACGTGGTCAACGGGAGTATGTCGCTGGTCGGCCCGCGCCCGCCGCTGCCGAGCGAGGTAGCCCGCTACGAGGTCGACGTGCACCGCCGCCTGATGGTCAAGCCCGGCCTGACCGGACTGTGGCAGATCAGCGGCCGGTCCGACCTGGAATGGGACGAGTCGGTCCGGCTCGACCTGCGCTACGTGGAGAACTGGTCACTGGCGATGGACTTCGTCATCCTCTGGCGGACCGTGTTCGCCGTCCTGCGTCGCGAAGGCGCCTACTGATCCGCCTGCCCTTGATCCGCCTGCCCTTGATCCGTCTGCCCTGATGTCGTGCGCCGCGCGGCGGGGACGGCCGGGCACCGTCCCCGCCGGCCGCGTCAGGCGCCAGCCAGCCAGCCAGCGACACGCAGGTGGTCCAGGACCCGCTCGACGGCCTGCTCGCTGGTCAGCTCCGCGGTGTTCACCGTGACGTCGGCGTCGTCCGGTTCCTCGTACGGGTCGGACACCCCGGTGAAGGCCGCAATGACACCGGCGCGGGCCTTCGCGTACAACCCCTTGCGGTCGCGGGACTCGCAGACCGCCAGCGGGGTGGACACGTGGACGAGCACGAACCCGCCGCCGGCACCCCGGACCAGCCCGCGGACCTGCGCGCGCACGTCCGCGTAGGGCGCGATCGGCGCGCACACCACCGTGCCGCCCGCGCCGGCGACCTGGGCCGCCACGAAACCGATCCGGCGCACGTTCGTCTCCCGGTCGGCCCGGGAGAAGCCCAGCCCCGCGGACAGGTGGGTGCGCACGACGTCACCGTCGAGCAGGCTGACCCGCCGGCCGCCCTCCTCCAGCAACCGGCAGACCAGCAGCCCGGCCAGGGTCGACTTCCCGGACCCGGACAGGCCGGTGAACAGGACGGCAAGCCCGCGCCGCGAACGCGGCGGGACGGCCAGGGTCAGCTCCGCGGCAACCGTCGGCGGGGTGAGCTCGGCGGGAATCGGACTGCCCGCGTCGAGCAGCGACGCCAGCTCCGCCCGGCCCGGCGCGCCGATGGCCGGTCCGATCAGGCTCCCGGTCAGCCCGTAGACACTCGCCAGGTGCGCGCGCTGGGCGGTCAGGCGGGCGAGCTGCGCCGACTCGTCCGGTGTGTCGGCGCCGTCCCCGCCGGCGACCGGCGCCTCGGCGGTCCCCGGCACCTCGG
>NZ_JALKFU020001229.1 GCF_023242965.2 Frankia sp. AgKG'84/4 | reverse complement strand
GGCCAGGCTCGCGCAGGCAGGGCGGCGGTCGACGTAACCGCGGTCGCCGCGGCGCGGGCAGGCAAGGCGGCGGTGATGGCGGCCGCGGCAAGCAGTCCGGCGGCGATCGCGAGCGCGTCGGCGGCGATCGCGGGCCAGCCGCTCGCGTAGTAGCGGGGATGGCGCACGATCGGTCCGACCCCGACCGTCACGGCCAGCAGCGCCCAGCTCCCCGTCACCAGCCCCGCCGGCCATCTCCCGGCCCTCGGTCGCCGCTGGCGGCGGCGACCGGTGAGCGCGACCGCGAGCGCGGTGGCGAGGACACCGAGTAGCACGCAGCCCATGGCCCAGGCCCCGTACCGGCCGTCCTTCGCCGCGATACCCCAGGCCAGTGCGCACCAGCCGGTGAGGACCAGCGCGAGCGTCCGCGCGGCACCGCCCGGCGCGGGCCGGGCGGTGGCGGCGGTCCGTTGGGCGGGGACCGGCGAGGCCATGTGCGCACGATGCCAGAGCCCGCCGCGGGGGCTACGGCGGCCCCGCGTCCCGTGTGGTCCGGGCGTACCACGGCGGACCGGTCCGGAACGGCGAGGGGGTGCGGGAGGATCACAGCCGTCCCCGTGCAAGACTTCCTTCCGTGGCCGGCCCCAGGGTCCGGCGCCCCCGCAGCCGCCGCGCACATTCCGGCCGGCGGGAGTGACCATGAAGGTGTGTTGAGGAGAGGTCCGGCACAGTGACCGAAAAGCCAGAGGTAGTCGTCATCGGGGCCGGGCCGGCGGGCCTGACCGCCGGCTGGGAGCTGGTGAAACGGGACGTGCCCGTGACGATTATCGAGGGTGACTCGGTCGTCGGCGGAATCAGCCGTACCGCGCAGCGGGACGGCTGGCGTTTCGACATCGGCGGCCACCGTTTCTTCACCAAGGTGCCGGAGGTCGAGAAGCTCTGGCACGAGATCCTCCCGGACGAGGACTTCCTGCTCCGGCCCCGTTCGAGCCGTATCTACTACGACGGCAAGTTCTTCGACTACCCGTTGAAGGCGACGAACGCGCTGGGCAACCTCGGTCTCGTGGAGGCGGCGCGCTGCATCGCCTCCTACGCGGCGGCCCGGGTGCGCCCGCCCAAGGACCAGAGCAACTACGAGAACTGGCTCGTCGCCCGCTTCGGCTGGCGGCTCTACCGCACCTTCTTCAAGACCTACACGGAGAAGCTCTGGGGCGTCCAGGTCAGCGAGATGCCCTCGGACTGGGCCGCGCAGCGGATCAAGAGCCTGTCCATGATGAACGCCATCATGAACGCGGTTCTCCCGAAGCGGAACCAGAAGGACATCACATCCCTCATCGAGGAGTTCCAGTACCCGAAGTTCGGGCCCGGAATGATGTGGGAGACCGCCACCGACAAGATCGTCAAGCAGGGTGGCCGGGTCGTCTTCGAGGAGAAGGTCCGCCGGATCCACCACGCCGACGGTCGGGCGACCGGCGTCTCCACCCAGGTCACCGGTGGCTACGGCCCGGGCGCGGGTGCGCCTGAGTCGTCGCGGTCCGACCTCGGCAGCGAGTACCAGTACCCCGCCGACGAGATCATCTCGTCGATGTCGTTCTCGTCGCTGGTCCGGGTGATGGACCCGCCGGCGCCGCAGAAGGTGCTCGACGCGGCGAACGCGCTGAAGTACCGCGACTTCCTCACCGTGGCCCTGGTCGTGCCGGAGTCCGCCGGCTTCCCGGACAACTGGATCTACATCCACGCCCCCACGGTGAAGGTCGGCCGCATCCAGAACTTCGCGTCCTGGTCGCCGTTCCTGGTCAAGGACGGGAAGACCTGCCTGGGCCTGGAATACTTCGTCTTCGAGGGTGACGAGACGTGGAACAGCTCGGACGAGGACCTCGTCGCGCTGGCCACCAAGGAACTCCTCGAACTCGGCCTTATCCGGTCGGGCCAGGTCGAAACGGGCTATGTCGTGCGCATGCCCAAGGCATACCCGTACTATGACATGGCTTACAAGCAGAACGTCGACATCATTCGGGCCTGGCTGGCGGAGAACACGCCGAATGTGCACCCCGTGGGTCGCAACGGCATGCACCGCTATAACAACCAGGACCACTCGATGCTGACCGCCATGCTGACCGTGCAGAACATCGTCGACGGCACCCACCACGACGTGTGGGAGGTCAACGTCGAGGAGGACTACCACGAAGAGGTGGCCTCCAAGAGCTGACGGTGGGTTCGCGACCGAGAAGGCCGCGACCCACCGGTCCGGCGCCATCGTGGCGCCGGACCGCGCACCAACCAGCCACACGCACCACCCAGCCACACGCATCACCCAGCCACACGCACCAACCAGCCACACGCACCAACCAGCCACACGCATCACCCAGCCACACGCACCAACCAGCCACACGCACCAACCAGCCACACGCATCACCCAGCCACACGCACCAACCAGCCACACGCACCAACCAGCCACACGCATCACCCAGCCACA
>NZ_JALKFU020001228.1 GCF_023242965.2 Frankia sp. AgKG'84/4 | reverse complement strand
GCCGGCAGGGTGCGGACCTCCGCGGCGCTGCCGTGCGGTCCGGGGCGATCGAGGCGATCGAGGCGGGCGAACAGCGCGGTGGGCAGCGGCCTGGCCGCGTTCGCCGCGGCCGTCGTGACGCGGGAGGCTCTCGCCATGCGATCGCCTCCCCACGAGGACCGTCAGAACGGGACGGTGGAGTATGCCTGCAGCTTCGTGAGCTGGTGCTGGCTGTCCACGCGTCGGATGGTGCCGGACCGCGACCGCATGACCAGCGAGGATGTGGTGGCGCCACCCGGCCGGTACCGTACCCCGGGAAGCAGTTCGCCATCCGTGATACCGGTCGCGACAAAGAAGACATTGTCGCTGGCCACGAGGTCGCGGGTGGACAGCACCCGGGACGGGTCGTGGCCGAGGCCGACGACCTTCTCGCGCTCGGCGTCGTCCTTCGGCCACAGTCGGCCCTGGATCACGCCGCCGAGGCAGGTCACCGCGCAGGCGGTGATGATCCCCTCGGGCGTGCCGCCGATGCCGAGCAGCAGGTCGACGCCGGTGTCCGCGGAGGCGGCCATCACGGCGCCGGCGACGTCGCCGTCGGAGATGAGCTTCACCCGGGCGCCGGCGGCGCGGATCTGCTCGATCAGGTCCGCGTGCCGCGGCCGGTCGAGGACGACGACCGTGACGTCCCGCGGGTGCACGGCCTTGGCCTTCGCGACCGCGCGGATGTTGTCCTCGACGGAGGCGGTGATGTCGACGACGTCGGCCGCCTCCGGGCCGGTGACGAGCTTCTCCATGTAGAAGCACGAGCTCGCGTCGTACATCGAGCCACGCTCGCTGACGGCCATCACGGACACGGCGTTGTTCATGCCCTTGGCGGTGAGCGTCGTCCCGTCGACCGGGTCGACGGCCACGTCGCAGTCGGCACCCTCACCGGAGCCGACATGCTCGCCGTTGAACAGCATGGGGGCTTCGTCCTTCTCCCCCTCGCCGATGACGACGACGCCGCGCATCGACACCGTGCCGACGAGCCGGCGCATCGCGTCGACGGCGGCACCGTCGGCGCCGTTCTTGTCACCGCGCCCGACCCAGCGCGCGGCGGCGAGCGCGGCGGCCTCGGTGACGCGGACGAGTTCGAGGGCGAGGTTGCGGTCGGGTGCCTGCTCCTGCACGGCCAGCGTGTCGGGAACGGCTGAGGAGTCGGACCTGGCGGCGGAGGCATGGGGAGCGGAAGGCACGTCGCCGAGCCTAGTTCGGCCACCCCGCAGACGCCCGAGATACGACACCGCCACGACGCCCCAACGACGTCGCCAGGATGTCGCCGAACGTGGTCCAGCTCTCATCACCATAACCCGCGGGATCGGTCGTCGCGGGCCGGACCACCGGATTGCACCTGTCGTGCTGGCGACATCCAGAACAGCGAAATCCGGCGTGCAACCTTTCGCGGCAAGCACGCGTCCAACGGTGTGATCGGGTGGCCGTCACGCGGAGGGGGCGTGACGGCCACCCGGCCAGAACGCGGGACCGCCCGCAACACCCGCGGTGGGCGAGACGCTGGACACAGCCCCGCCCGGAACGGCCCTTAGGCCCCGTCCGGGCGCCCGCCCCCCGCCGCGAACCTGTGAAGATGGGACCGTGGCACAACGACAGCGACGCGGCCAGGAAACGATCCGCGACATGGTTCTCTCCCTCGCCGCGGTGATGGCCGGAGTCCTCGTCTTCGTCATCTTCGTCATGCCCCGCGGCAGCGATGAGACGGCGGTGAAGGTCGTGCCGACGGCCGAACCGATGGCAGCGTTCGCCCGGCAGGCGCCCTACACCCCGCTCGCCCCGGCCGGGTTGCCGGCCGAGTGGAAGGCGACGTCGACCCGGTTCACCCTGCCCACCGGCGGGTCGGACAGCGCCGCCACGGCCGAGGCACTGATCGGCTACGTCATCGACCGTTCAGGGGGGCGCGCGTACGCCCGGCTGCGGGAGAGCAACGCGCCGGATGCGGCGCAGAAGCTGCTCGGCAACCGACCGCCCCGCGGGACCGTGGATGTCGACGGGGTCACCTGGCAGGCCCGCCCCGATGACAGCGGGCACGTCGCGATCAGCCGCACCGACGGCGACCTCACCGTCGTCATCGACGATGGTGGCGGCAAGGGCGGCGGCGCGACGCAGGCCGACCAGGTGACACTCGCCCGTTCCCTGCGCCCTGTCGAACCGACGAACTGACATCTCCGGCGCTCGTCGTCGGCCGGCGGAGTCAGCTATTCAATAACGTTTCGCTAGCCCTTGGTCGGTATCCGCGGTTGCTCGCGAACACCCGATGTTCGGAATTTCCCCAGGACAATGAACGTCCACTTTCGGGCGCGATGTCCGGAAAGCCGGACGGAGCCACGCCGGACACCGTGACCCGTCGGGCCGGCGGCCGCCTGCCTGCGGCCGTTCGCGCCGTCAGCGCAGGTCCGCGCGCCGTCAGCGCCGGGCGGTGGTGGCG
>NZ_JALKFU020001227.1 GCF_023242965.2 Frankia sp. AgKG'84/4 | reverse complement strand
GGCGCGGGACGGATCCTGCTGGTCCGCGTCGAGGAGTGCCCGCGGCCCGCGCCCTACGCGGCGCTGCTCGCCTTCGACCTGCACGGCCTGGACGCCACCGTCGCCCGCGACTGGCTGCTGCGTCAGATCACCACCGTCGCCCCCCACCCCGCCCCGGCCCAGACCACCCCCCCGGACCCCCCGGCCCTGACCAGCCCCCCGGCACCCACCAGCCCCCCGGCACCCGTCACCCCGCCGGCACCCGTCACCGCGGCCGCGTCGGCGAGCGTCCCGCCCACCCGCACCACCACCCGCACACCGCCCACGACCACGACCGGTACGGCCCGGACGTGGGGGAACGCCACCCGGCTGGCCGGCCTGGGCCAGGAGCGGGGGCATCCACTGTCCGTCACGTTCAGCCCGAACGCGCCGCTGCTCGCCGTCGCCGGCACCGACACCACCGTGCGCCTGTGGGACCTGCCCTTCCCCGACCCGCCCAGCCTCGGCGCGACCGTCGCCTACGGCCGGCGCCTGAACCAGGAATGGGCCCGGGCAGTGACCTTCAGCCCGGACGGGCGGACCCTCGCCGCCGCCGGCGACGCCGGCACCACCCTGCTGTGGCGCCTGGGCGGGGACCCGGGCGGCCCCGTCCCGCTGGCCACCCTCACCGGACATCGCGGCTACCTGCACGACCTCGGGTTCAGCCCCGGCGGCACCCTGCTGGCCACCGCCGGCGACGACCGGGCGGTCCTGCTCTGGGACCTCGCCGACCGCGGCGGCCCACGGCGCGCCGCGATCCTCGCCGGGCACCGCGGCCCGGTACGCGCGGTGACGTTCAGCCCGGACGGCACCCTGCTCGCCACCGGCAGCGAAGATCACACCGTCATCCTGTGGGATCTCGCGGAACCGACCCGGCCCACGGCCACCGCCACCCTCACCACCGCCCGCGGCCCCGTGCACACCCTGGCGTTCCACCCCGACGGTGACCTGCTCGCCGTCGCCGGCAAGGACCATGCCATCCGAATCCACACCGTCACCGACCCGACCCGACCCACCTGCCTGGCGACCCTCGACGACCACCGCCGCCCGGTGCACGCCGTCACGTTCAGCCCCGACGGTCGGCTCCTCGCCGCCGCCGGCGCCGAGCGCACCATCACCGTGCGCACCATCACCGACCCCGACCATCCCGGCCCGCCGACCCGTCTGCCCGTCGGCCGCGGTGGCGCCGGTGACGTCGGGTTCGCCCCGGACAGCCGGCTGCTCGCCGTCGCCGGCGCCGACGGCATCACCGCCCTGTGGGACCTGTTCCCCACCAGCCCCACCGACGCCGACCGCTGACGGCGGCCAGGTGAAGATCCGCTGGCCTCGCGCGAGCCCAGGACAGGCCGCTAGGCTGCTCTGATGCGACGCTGGCAGCATCGCCCGCCGATCATCGCGCTGATCGGTGTCGACGGCGCCGGGAAAACCACCCAGGCCCGCCGCCTCGCCGCCGCGCTGCGCGCCGAGGGGCAACCGGCCCGCTCCTTCGAGAACGGCGGCGGCCGGCCGGTGATCGACGCGCTCGCCCACCGCCTCGGCCGACGTGATGGCCCGGACCTGCTCGGCGCCCGCCGCCACGTCGCGCTCGAAGCGGCCTTCCGCGCGGTCGGCATCACCCGGGCGCTGCTGCTGTCCCGCCTGTCCGGCCAGATCGCGGTCATGGACCGCTACACCTACTGCCAGTACGCGGCCATGCGCACCCGCGGGAGCCCCGGGGAACGCCAGGTACGCGCCTTCTACCGGTTCTTCCCCGCACCCGACCTGACCGTCTGGTGCACCCTGCCCGCGTCGTGCGCCGCCCGCCGCGTCGAACACCGCGGCCGTGACCGGGAGGACCCCACCCGGCTGCGCGCACTCGCCGACGCCTACGCCGGGCTACCCGAGGCCGCCCGCTTCCACAACCTGCCCGTCACCGGCACCACCGAGGACGTCCACGACGACCTGTGGCGCCTGGCCCGCACCACCCTGGGCGCCCCCTGATCCGGACCCGGCCGACCCGGCCCACCGGCGCGCACCGAACCGCGGACCTTCGGTACGCCACCGTCGACTTTGGTCGCTGTCGGCCCCGGCGCGGCGACCTTAACCTTCGGCGCATGCACCCCACCGTCTGCCCCACCGCCCCCGACCCGGCCAGCCCCGACCCGGCCTGCCCCGACCCGGCCTGCTCGGACCCGGCCTGCTCGGACCCGGCCTGCTCGGACGGCGTGCCCCGCCGGCTCACCGCGATCACCCTCGCCGCGCTCGCCCCGCTCGTCGGCGCCACCGTGTGGGGGCAGGTCGCCTCCCATACCGGTAGCGGCTGGCTCACCGTCGACGTCACCCTCGGCCTCGCCGCCTGGCTGGGCCTGGCCGGCCTGGCCCGCCCGCTGGTCCCCACCGCCGTCGTACTCGCCGCGCTCGCCGTGTTCTCCCCGGCGGCGACACCCGCGGCGACCCTCCCCCTGCTGCAC
>NZ_JALKFU020001226.1 GCF_023242965.2 Frankia sp. AgKG'84/4 | reverse complement strand
GAAGACCTCAAGATCTCAAACTAAGGGATCGCTGAGCGAGCTGGGTCCGGCAGAGGAGAATCTTGGTGTTGCTGCCGCCCGCGTCCTTGTGCAACGAAGGCCCCAGCGACGGCGGTGCGGAGCGGTTACCCGGATTTCGATGGACGCGTGAGGCCGAACCGGAGGGTTTTCATGAGGGATAGATGGCCCGTCCGGCCACCGAACCCCGGCAGGGCCATGAGTAGAGTTCCGGGGCCATAGCGATGCCCGGGGTCATGGCTCACCTGGCTCAACGATCCGCACAGCATCCGGCCTGCCGATGCCATGTCCTCCTCGTACAGGGATCCGGTTGACGAAATGCGGCGGGCTCTCGAACAGGGTGCGCCGGGAGACCTCCTGATGGGGGCCGGGAGACCTCCTGATGGGGAAGGTCCTGGCCTACGAAGCCAGGAGGCCCGCCCTGATTGACCCGGAACCGAGCCTCCCGGGTCCCGGGCGAGCGCACCTGTCCGATCCTCAACGCGACGAACGACTGCCAGCCGGCAGGTCGATGTCCCACAGCCCACCGCAGCGGGCCAGGATAGGCACATGGCCACCCCCGTCCAGCTGGAACCGGCCGCGTCCGGACTGCCAGCGCATGAGGTCGACGCCGAGTTCCTCGCGCTGCCCCGCTCCGCCCTCGCCGACGCGGCCCTGCAGACCGCCCGCGACCTCGGCGTCTCCCACGCGGACATCCGCATCGAACGGCTTCGCGAGTCCGCGCTGTCCTTCCGGGACGCCTCCCTGGAGAGCCGGCACGAGGGCGCGACCGTCGGCCTCGCCGTGCGCGTCGTGCACGACGGCGCCTGGGGCTTCGCCGCCGGCGTGGACCTGACCACCGACGAGGCGGTCCGGCTGGCCCGGGAGGCCGTCGAGATGGCGCGGGTCGCGGCGCCGCTGAACTCCGAGCCCGTCGAACTCGCTGCGGAACCGGCGCACGGCGACGTCGTCTGGGTGTCGGCGTATACCGCCGACCCGTTCGACGTCGACGCGCGCGAGCGCATCGAGCGGGTCGGCGGGCTGTGTCGGACCCTGTTCGCCGCGCCCGAGGTCGACCATGTCGAAGGCACGTTCGACGCCGTGCGGGAGAACAAGTACTACGCGGACCTCGCCGGCACGACGACGACGCAGCAACGGGTCCGGGTGCTCTGCCAGATCGAGGCGACCCGGGTCGACCCGGGCGGTGGCTTCGAGTCGATGCGCACGATCGCCCCACCGGTCGGCCGGGGCTGGGAGTGGATGGTGGCCGGCCCCGCGGCCGGCTGCTGGGACTGGGACGGCGAGATCGACCTGATCCCCGGTCTGCTGGTGGAGAAGTCGACGGCGGCCTCGGTGCAGCCCGGGCCCTACGACCTGGTCATCGACCCGTCGAACCTGTGGCTCACGATCCACGAGTCCGTCGGCCACGCCACCGAGCTCGACCGGGCGCTCGGCTACGAGGCGGCGTACGCCGGCACCTCGTTCGCGACCCTCGACCAGCTCGGCTCGCTGCGCTACGGCTCGCCGGCGATGACGGTCACCGGTGACCGCACGGCCCTGCACGGCCTCGCCACGATCGGGTACGACGACGAGGGCGTGCAGACCCGGCGCTTCGACATCGTCCGCGACGGGACGCTCGTCGGCTACCAGCTCGACCGCTCGATGGCGGCCCGCAACGCGGCCGTGCTCGGCGCGCAGCGGTCCAACGGCTGCGCGTTCGCCGACTCACCCGGCCATGTCCCGCTCCAGCGGATGGCGAACGTGTCGCTGCTGCCGGCGCCGGGCGGCCCGTCAACCGAGGAGCTGATCAGCCGGGTCGATCGCGGCATCTACGTCGTCGGCGACAAGAGCTGGTCGATCGACATGCAGCGGTACAACTTCCAGTTCACCGGGCAGCGCTTCTACGAGATCCGCCACGGCCGTGTGGTCGGCCAGCTGCGGGATGTGGCCTACCAGGCGACGACGACGGACTTCTGGGGCTCCCTGGAGGCCGTCGGCGGCCCCGGGACCTACGTGCTCGGCGGCGCGTTCAACTGCGGCAAGGGTCAGCCCGGCCAGGTCGCCGCGGTCAGCCACGGCTGCCCGTCGGCGCTGTTCCGCGGCGTCAACGTCCTCAACACCCGGCGGGAGGCCGGCCGATGAGCCAGATCACCGGAACCGAGCCGCACGCCGACCGGGCCGGCGCGGTGCCCGCGTCCGCACCCGAGATCGTCGAGCGGGCGCTCGCGCTGTCCCGCGCCGACGGCTGCGTGGTGATCGCCACCGAGACCAGCACCGTGAACCTGCGCTGGGCCAACAACACACTGACCACGAACGGGTCGAGCCGCGACCGGTCCGTCACGGTCATCGGCGTCGTCGGCCGGTCGTTCGGCGTCCGGTCGGCCTCGACGATCGACACGCCGGGGGGCGCCGCCCGGCCCGCCCGCCCCCGCGAGCGTGCGCACCCCGCCGAAGCCGACGGCCTGACCGAG
>NZ_JALKFU020001225.1 GCF_023242965.2 Frankia sp. AgKG'84/4 | reverse complement strand
GCGCAGCGCCGCCGGCGTGCGGCCGGAGATCAACCACGGCAGGGCGGGCGGATCCTGTCCACCGGCCACGGACTCGCCGGCCACGGCACTGGTCGGCTCGGCCGCGGGATCGACTTCACCACCGGCCGCTCCCGGTGCCGGTGGCGGAGGCGGTGGCTCCTCGAGGACGAGGTGGGCGTTGGTGCCGCTCATGCCGAACGACGACACCCCGGCCCGGCGCGGCCGGCCCAGGCCGGGCCAGGGCACGGACTCGGTGAGCAGCCGGACCGCGCCCGCCGTCCAGTCGACGTGCGGCGACGGTTCCTCGGCGTGCAGGGTCCGCGGGAGCACGCCGTGGTGCAGGGCGAGGACCATCTTGGCGACGCCGGCCGCGCCCGACGCCGCCTGGGTGTGCCCGATGTTCGACTTCAACGATCCGAGCCACAGCGGCCGGTCCGCCGGCCGTCCCTGACCGTAGGTCGCGAGCAGGGCCTGGGCCTCGATCGGATCGCCGAGGGAAGTTCCGGTCCCGTGCGCCTCGACCGCGTCGATCTCGTCGGCGCGCAGACCGGAACCGGCCAGCGCCTGGTGGATCACCCGCTGCTGGGACGGTCCGTTGGGGGCGGTCAGCCCGTTGCTCGCCCCGTCGGAGTTGACCGCCGAGCCGCGGATAACGGCGAGGACGGGATGCCCGGCGCTGCGGGCGTCGGACAGGCGGGCCAGCAGCAGCATGCTGACGCCCTCCGCCATGCCCATACCGTCCGCGGCGGCGGAGAACGCCTTGCAGCGACCGTCGACGGCCAGGCCCCGCTGGCGGCTGAAACCGACGAACGCCCCCGGAGTCGCCATGATCGCGACACCGCCGGCGAGCGCCAGTGAGCACTCCCCGCGCCGCAGCGACTGGCTCGCCAGGTGCAGGGCCACCAGCGACGACGAGCAGGCGGTGTCGATCGTGAGGGCCGGACCCTCCAGGCCGAAGGTGTAGGCGAGCCGGCCGGAGAGCACACTCGGTGCGCCCCCGGTGAGCAGATGCCCCTCGGCGTTGTCGGGGGACGCCGCCGCGCCGAGGACGTAGTCCTGGTAGTTCGCGCCGACGAACACCCCGACCGGGGCGCCGCGCAGCGAACCCGGTTCGATCCCGGCCCGCTCGAACGCCTCCCACGAGGTGGTCAGCAGGAGCCGCTGCTGCGGGTCCATCGCCAGCGCCTCCCGCGGCGAGATGCCGAAGAAGTCGGGGTCGAAGTGCCCGGCGTCGCGCAGGAAGCCACCCCGGCGGGTGTAGGAGGTGCCGGGATGGTCGGGGTCGGGATCGTAGAGCGCGTCGAGGTCCCAGTTGCGGTCAGTCGGGAAATCGCCCACGACGTCTTCGCCGGCCGCCAGCACCTGCCACAGATCCTCCGGGGTCCGCACCCCGCCGGGGAAACGCAGGCCGAGCGCGAGGATCGCGATCGGCTCGTCGTCGGCTCCCGGCACGGCGCCGGTTGCGGCACTGGTCGTGGCGCGGCGGGGAGCGGCCGGCGTGTCGTTCGCCGCGGCACCGGCGAGTTCGCCGCGCAGGAAGTCGGCCAGTGCGGTGGGGTTCGGGTAGTCGAAGACCAGCGTGGCGGGCAGGCGTCGACCGGTGGCCGCGCTCAGCCGGTTCCGCAGGTCCACCGAGGTGAGTGAGTCGAACCCGAGCTCACGGAACGCACGGACGGCGTCGACCGCCCCGGCGCCGCGGTGCCCGAGCACCGTGGCCGCCTCGGTCCGGACCAGGTCCAGCAGCACTCGGCCGGCCTCGGCCACGGGCAGGCCCCGCACCCGCTCGACGAGCGCCGACTCCGCCGGCGTCACGGCGGACCGGTCGGTGCCGGCGCCGTTCACCGCGTCCCCGTCGGCGCCCAGCGCCTGCCGGACCTGCGGGATCTCACTGAGCAGCGGGCTGGGACGGGCCGAGGTGAACACCGGCGCGAAGCGTTCCCACTCGACGTCGGCGACGGCGATGTTCGTCTCGTCGTCGGCGAGGACCTTCGCCATGGCCGTCATCGCCACCTCCGGGTCGAGGAACGGCAGGCCCTGGCGGCGGACCCGGTCGAGATCGAGGCCGTCCGGAGTGGCGGAACTCGCCCACACCTCGGAGCTGTCCCAGACCCCCCAGGCGATCGAGGTCGCGACCAGGCCCTGGTCACGGCGCCACTGGGCGAACGCGTCGAGATAGGCGTTCGCGGCCGCGTAGGCGCCGTGGTCACCGCTGCCCCACACTCCCGCGATGGAGGAGAACAGCACGAAGGCGTCCAGCGGGGTGTCGGCGAGGGCGTCGTGCAGGGTGCGCGCGCCGAGCGCCTTCGCGGTGACGACGCTGGCGAGATCCGCCGCGGTGAGGGCGGTGAGCGGGGCCAGCTCGATGACGGCGGCGGCGTGCACGACCGCGCGCACCGGCGAGCCCGCGGCGGCCAGATCGGCCACGAGGCCGGCCACGGCGTCCGCGTTCCGCAGGTCGCACGCTGTCACGG
>NZ_JALKFU020001224.1 GCF_023242965.2 Frankia sp. AgKG'84/4 | reverse complement strand
GGCCGCGGCGGAGCTCGTCGGGCCGCCTCCCCGGGCCGACGCCGGGCGGGGCACCTCCCCGGTCCGGTTGAGCAGCTCCTCGACCTGGCCGATCGCGGGTCCCGCCGGGTCACCGTCGCGGACGGGTGGCTGGGCGACGAGGCGCAGCAGCAGCTCGCGGGCGCTCGGCCGGTCGTCCGGATGCTTCGCCAGGGCCGCGCTGACCAGCCCGACCAGCGGTTCCGGCAGCCCGCGCAGATCCGGCGCGGAACCGACGATCCGCATGCCGAGATCAATGTCCGATCCCTCGCCGAACGGGTGCCGGGCGGTTCCGGCGTAGGCGATGAGGATGCCCCAGGCGAAGACGTCCGCCTCCGGGCCGATCGGCTGGCCGTGGACCTGCTCGGGGGCCATCCAGCCGGCCGATCCGAAACCCCAGGCCGTGGGCTTGGCCTTGGCACCCTCCAGGGCCTGGGCGATCCCAAAGTCAATCACTCGCGGGCCGGACAGGGAGAGCATCACGTTGCTCGGCTTGAGGTCACGGTGGACCAGGCCGGCGCTGTGGATGGCGGTCAGTGCCGTGGCCACGCCGACCGCGAGCCCGGTGAGGGTCGAGGAGGCCAGCGGCCCGGTCTCGACCTGCTCGTCGAGGCGGACGCCGTCGATGAACTCGGTGACCAGGTACGGCGCGGGCGCGTTCGGGTCGGCGTCGAGGACCTCGGCGGTGCAGAAGGGGGCGACCCGGCGGGCGGATTCGACCTCGGCCCGGAACCGGCGGCGGAACTCCTCGTCCGCGGCTAGGTCAGGACGAATGATCTTGACGGCGACCCGCCGCCCGGCGGCGTTCCGGGCCAGATAGACAGTGCCCATCCCGCCCACGCCGAGGCGGCTGATCAGGGCGTAGGGGCCGACGGACCGCGGTTCGTGGGGGTTGAGCGGCGCGCCGGGGTCGCTTCGGCGGGCGCCTCGACCCGCACCGTCGTCGGCCATGGTCAGCACCGTACGGCGGTGATCACGACCGCTGCCCACTGCTCGTCACACGAATGCCTCTCAGCTCCCGATCCGACCCACGCTCCCGCCGCCACCGTCCAACGCCGCCGCCGCAGTCCACGCCGACGCTGCGTGCCGTCTCAGTCCGCAGTCTGCCGCACCGGAGACGGTCGTCGGCACGCACGGGCTGTCCGGCTGCTGTTCGGGTCGCCAGGCCGACAATGTGTTGCCATTCGTGGCCGCCTCTGAAGTCGAATGAGGCATCGTAGGCGGATGGTCGACATCTGCGGAACGAGCACGCGGGCCTCCCACCGGCCGTCCGCGGCGGCGGCGGTATGAGCGCGGGTGCCGGCGGCGGCGCGGCGCGGGTGGACGGCCCGTGGCTGCTGTGTCCGTGGTGCGACGGACAGGTCCCGCTCACCCATCTCGTGGCGTCCGATGACGAACCGGGCGCCCAGGTTGCGGTGTGCGGCGGCTGCGGCCGGCGGGTGAGCTTCCTGCCGCCGACCGAGCCGTGAACTCTCCCCCCGGCCGCCATCCCCGCAGCGACTATGCCTCCAGCTCGCTGGCGACGGCGTGCACGACCTTGGCGACGCGCTGGGCGATGCGCCGGTCCGGGTAGCGCCCGCGGCGCAGCTCGCGCTGCACGTCGTCCAGCATTTTGATCATGTCTTCGACCATGCTGTGCAGCTCGTCCGGGCTGCGGCGGGCGGCCTGCGTGGTTGCCCGCGCGACCGACGGCGGGGCGGACAGCACTCGGACCGATAGTGCCTGGTCCCCCCGCCGGCCGGCGGCGACCCCGAACTCCACCCGGTCACCGGGCTTGAGCCGTTCGACGCCGGCGGGCAGGGCTGCCTTGTGGACGAAGACGTCGCCGCCGTCGTCACGGCTGAGAAAGCCGAAGCCCTTGTCAACGTCGAACCACTTGACTTTGCCGGTGGGCACGGGCGACCTCGTTCTGAGTGACGACTGGACAACGCGACGAAAGCTGGGGGAATCCCAGGCTATCGGTCAGCCGCAGCACGCGCGGGCTCTTCGGTTGCGATCGGCGCTCGGTCGGACGTCACGAGTGACTACGCGCGCGATCGCCATCTCCGGTCGCCGTGTTATCGGCGAGGCGCCTTGGGCATGTCTGCTCCTGACACTGAGCCGCGCCACCCGGAGACGGGGGCCGGCCACACCAGCAGGGAGGTGTTCGATGTCCAAGCTCGAGCAGGATGAGGCGCGTAGCCCGGAGGACTTCCGTACCCAGGATGACTACGAGGCGGCCGAGCAGGGCCGGGCCCGGGACGAGGCGGTCGCCGGCGCCGATGCCGGCCCGGACGACCCGGCGGCGAGCCGCGCTGCCGACGGACTGACCGTCACCGACAGTGAGGCGGCGAACTACCGCGAGCACGTCGAGCGCGGCGCGAACCAGCAGGGTGAGGGCGCCCCCGTCGTCTGACGCCGGGGCAGGGACGGGGCGCCGCCCACGGCGGTGCCCGCCCGCGGCGGTGCCCGCCCGC
>NZ_JALKFU020001223.1 GCF_023242965.2 Frankia sp. AgKG'84/4 | reverse complement strand
GGCGGCGGCGGCGCCGGGCAGCCCGCCCGTCGCCTCGGCCACCATGGCAAGCAGCTGGTCAAGCCAGGAGCGCACCTCACGCTCGGGCACCGCACCGGTGAACTCGCCGATGATGCGCCCGCCGACGACCGCCTTCACCGCCGGGATGCCCTGCACCCCGGCCGCCTGGGCGAGCCCGGGGTTGGCGTCGACGTCGACCTTGGCGAGGATCCAGCTGCCGCCGTCCGCCACGGCCAGCTTCTCCAGCACCGGACTGAGCTGCTTGCACGGCCCGCACCACGAGGCCCAGAAATCGAGCACGACGGGGACCTGCATCGAACGGCTGACGACGTCGGTGGCGAAGCTCGCCTCGGTGACGTCGATGACGACCGGGCCCGCGGCGGGGGCGGCGCCGTTCGCGGCGGGGGCGGGACCCGCCGCCGGGGGCGGGGTCGCCGGCTTGGGGTCCAACGGGACCGCGCCGGCCAGACGCAGGCCGCCGAGGCTGTCGGGCATGCGCCCGGGTCCTCCCGGGCCTCCCGCACCCCGCGGCGATCCGGATGGGACTGGTGACCTTCGCTGCATGCCTCCATGGTGACATCCGACCGACCCCACGGACGCGCCGGCGGACGACTTTTCCGGGCCCGCAGTACCCCTGTCGGACCACGGCGTTTCACCGGGCCGACGCTCAGCCGCCGTCGAGGAGCCGGTCGACCCGGGCGACCTTGGTGTGCAGGGCGTCGTAGGCGCCGGGACGCAGATCGGCCTTGAGCACGAGGCTGACCCGGCCGGCGCCGGCGCAGACGGCCTCGGTCGCCCGGCGCACGACGTCCATCACCTCGTCCCACTCGCCCTCGACCGTGGTGAACATCGAGTTCGTCTCGTGCGGCAGACCACTGTCGCGCACGACGCGGACGGCCTCGGCGACGAGCTCGGCGACGCCCTCGCCGGCTCCGATGGGGGTGACACTGAAGGCAACCAGCATGTGGTCAGAGGTACCACGCCGCATGGCCCACCGGCCAGGGCCCGAACGCCACGCCACACTCCCGCCACACCGGCAAATCCGGAGGGTCGGTAAGCTGTTGACATGTCACCAGTTGTCGCCGGTGACACGCCGCCCGGGCGGCAACGCAAACCCGGGACAACGGGCTCTGACGGCACGCCCTACCATTGCCCGCCGTGGGGTGGAAGAAATCGGATGGCGAGGCGTAGGTGGGGCCACGCACGTTGCTGGATGCGCTGACGGATCTGGCACTGATCGCCGGCGCGGACGGCCATGTCACCGACATGGGCGCCACCGCGCGTGTGTTCCTCGGCGAACGGGTGTCGCGCCGCCCCCATCTGCGCGACCTTCTCGAGGTGGTCGACCCGGCCCTGCGAGTGGCGCTGTCCGACGCGGTCGCCGCGGGACTGGCCCAGGCCGGGCTGTGGCGGGGCTCCGTCGGCCTGGTCACCCTGGCCGGAACCACCGCCCCCCACCAGGTCACCGTGCGGCGCGATCCGGACGGCGGCGGCCTGGTCGTCATCGCCCGGGACACCTCCGACCAGCGCGCGCGGGAGATCGCCGAGACCGAGTCACGGGCCAAGGACGAGCTGATCGCCCGGCTCGGCCACGAACTGCGCACCCCGCTGAACGCGATGCTCGGCTTCGCCCAGCTTCTCGAGCTCGAACCGCTCACCCCCGACCTGCACGACGACGTCGAGCGGATCATCACCGGCGGCCGGCACATGCAGGCACTCATCGACGACGTGCTGGACCTGGCCCGGCTGCGCGCCGGCCGCGGTGACATCAACAAGGGGCCGGTGAACGTCCTCGACATCGTCACAGGCGTCGTGGAACTCGTCGAGCCGCTCGCCGCGCAGCGCAGCATCCGCCGGGTGATCAGCCCGTCGGCGCCGCTGATCGCCGACGCGGACCGCCGCCGGCTCTGGCAGGTGCTGCTGAACCTGGTCGGCAACGCGTTGAAGTACGGCCGGGAGGGTGGCTGCGTGCGGGTCGGCATCGTGCCGATCACCGGTTCGCGCCTGCGCATCGAGGTCGAGGACGACGGCGTGGGGCTGTCGCCACGGGCGATCGACCGGCTGTTCCGCCCGTTCGAACGGCTCGGCGCCGAGCGCAGCGGCATCGAGGGCAGCGGCCTGGGCCTCGCGCTCTCGCACGCCCTGGTGACGGCGATGGGCGGCGTGCTGACAGTCGCCAGCCGGCACGGCGTGGGCAGTGTGTTCGCCGTGATCCTCGACGCCGTCGACATGCGTTTCGAGGATCCCGACGACGACGATGACGGCTTCGACGACCACCTCCACGGCTCGTACGGCGTGACCAGCTACGACGCCGGCGCCCATCGGTCGGGCGGCTACGGCGCCCACCGTGGTTACGGCACCGGCAGCGCCTCGCCGGCCGGTCACACCCGCCTCTCCGGTTACGACGCGGCGGGATTCGGCGGTGCCGCGCACGGCGGCGGTCCGGGCAACGGCGGGTCGGGCCTGGGCGCGGC
>NZ_JALKFU020001222.1 GCF_023242965.2 Frankia sp. AgKG'84/4 | reverse complement strand
GTGCGGGGCCGGCGGCGGCTGGCGGCGCGCGCCTGGCCCGCTGGACGCGGTGGTTCCGGTCGGAGGCGGCGTCGCTGCCCTGGGTGCCCGCGGCGCTGGCCGTCAGCGTCGGAGTCGCGATCGGCGGCTGGTGGTGGGTGCGTAACCAGGTGCTGTACGGCGCGGTGCAGCCCAACGGCTGGGCGACCAATCCGCCGCGCCGCGAGCCGCTGCTGCTGCCCGACTCGTTCTTCACCTGGTTCTCGTACTTCTTCCGCACGATGATCTCGCGCTTCTGGGGCGGGCTCGGGCTGTTCGAGCCGCCGCAGTTGTCCCCGATCGCGATCGTGCTGGCCACGGTCGTCGTCGTCGGCCTGAGCGTGCTGGCGATCGTCGGGGGTCGGCGCCGGCTTTCGCGCGCCGACCGGCTGGCCGGCGCCGCCGGTGCCGTGGTTCTCCTGCTGCCGGTCGCCTTTGCCTACCTTTCGGTCGGCCAGCGGAGCTGGGCGGACTACAAGGTCTACACCCGCGGGATCGCCGTCCAAGGCCGCTACCTCTACCTGGGCATCGTCGGCCTCGGTGTCGTGGTCGCGCTC
The DNA here is from genome assembly GCF_023242965.2 of Frankia sp. AgKG'84/4. GTDB lineage: Bacteria > Actinomycetota > Actinomycetes > Frankiales > Frankiaceae > Frankia. The sequence goes on along the minus strand of NZ_JALKFU020001222.1, from coordinate 1,902 downwards.
GGGCTGCGCCGCGCGATGGCCGGACGCGAGCGGTTCGCCCCCCTGATGCTGCTGGTGGCGGCGCTGCTGATGCAGGGCACCGCGTTGTTGGCGATCTGCTCGTACTACTGGCTGCCGCGTCGGGTGTCCTTCACGCCGGCCCGGATACCGCAGGTGGTGTCGGCGATCGGTCGGTGGGCGCCGTTCCCGATCGGCGTGACGATCGCCGTCTTCGTCCTGACCACTGCCCTTTTTGCGGCGAACGTCGTCCTTGCCGGGGTGGGCGCCAAGGCGATGCCAGCCGGCCTCCGCCGGACACGGCTGTCGGCCGGGCCGGCGGCGGACGGCTCGGATCCCCAGAGCGGTTCGGAGTCCCGGGACGGCTCGGAGTCCCGGGACGGCTCGGATCCCCAGGGCGGTTTGCAGTCCCGGGACGGCTCGGTGGCCCCGGCGGGATCAGGCTCCCGGAACGGTGGCGACCGAGACGCGGGAGTGGTCGCCGAGCATGAGGCGGTGCGCCTTCGGTAGCGCCGCCGACGGCACCACCTCCACGTCCCGCCCGATCAGCGAGTCCTCGATGCGGCCGATACCGCGGATCGTGGCCCGCTCCAGGACGATCGAGTACTCGATCTCGGTACGTTCGATGGCGCACGAATGGAAGATCGACGTGAAGGGCCCGACGTAGGTGTCGATCAGAGTGGTGTCCCGGCCGATGATGGCCGGTCCGCGCACGGTCGAGCGGACCAGCGAGGCGCCTTCCTCGATGACGACCCGGCCGACGATCGAGCTGTCCGCGTCGACGCTGCCATGGATGGCCGGCTCAAGCGATTCCAGTAGATGCCGGTTCGTCTCCAGCATGTCGGCCAGCCGGCCGGTGTCCTTCCAGTAGCCCTCGACGAGGTGCGAGGACACGCCGCGGTCGTTGTCGACGAGCCACTGGATGGCTTCGGTGATCTCCAGCTCTCCCCGGGCGGACGGTTTGATCGCCCGTACCGCTTCGTGGATGGCCGTGCCGAACATGTAGACACCGACGAGGGCGAGGTCGCTCGGGGGCACCTGCGGCTTCTCGACCAGCCGGATGATTCGTCCCTCGGCGCCGAGTTCCGCGACACCGAACGCGGACGGATTATCCACCTTCGTCAGCAGGATCAGGGCGTCCGGCGCGTTTCGTCGGAACTCCTCCACCAGGCTGGAGATGCCGCCGATGATGAGGTTGTCACCCAGATACATGACGAAGTCGTCGTCGCCGAGGAAGTCGCGGGCGATCAGCACCGCGTGCGCGAGGCCGAGCGGCGCCTCCTGCTGGATGTAGGTGACGCGGATACCGAACGCCGAACCGTCGCCGACCGCGGTCTCTATCTCCGCGGCCGTTTCGCCGACGATGATGCCGACATCGATGATGCCGGCTTCGCGAATGGCTTCCAGCCCGTAGAAGAGCACCGGTTTGTTCGCAACCGGAACAAGCTGCTTGGCGGACGTGTGTGTGATCGGCCGCAGGCGGGTTCCCGATCCACCGGCGAGAACGAGGGCCTTCATGATCCGCGACTCTATCGCGCGGCGCCGGCCTGATGGAGAGTAGCCGCGGGCGCGCCGTCGGCTTTCTGCTCCGGTGGAGCCCTTTGCCGGGGACGCATCGCATGTCGCGGATGGTGACCGACCGTTCCCGCCGTGACGGGGCGGTGACGGGTACGCGCCATCCGATACGGGTACGTTGAGTAGTCGAAGGGGTCCGCTGCGGCCAGCGCGCCGGAATGCTGACGGGCCACCTGATCGTTCCACGACCTGTGAGATTTCGCGGCCGCCTGGGAGGGGGACACGGTGACCGACGCGCCGCCGCGTCCGCCGGATGATCCGCGGACCGATCGTCGCTCACCCCGGGCAGGGACCGGCCGCCGCGCGCAGGCCAGCAGGCCGCCCGCGGTG